>JBAPMW010000453.1:0-6150 GCA_049278815.1 Hyphomicrobiaceae bacterium | reverse complement strand
TCTCGCCGATGCGAGGATGACTGCACCCTTGCCGCCGCCAACGAGCTTTGGAACCTTTTTCCAGATCAGGCTTGAGAACTCCAAGAGTGTCGAGACTTTTCCCATCTCCGCGGGTGCCAGGCTCACGCGGATTTGCTTCACCCATGTCATGGAGGAAAAGGTCAGAGCGAGACCCGCCCATGCATTGTCGGTAAAATTGAAACGCTGCTTGAGATTGGTCGATGTGAGTATGGACGTCGCCGGCGTCCTGAACCTCGAAGCGAAATACTCGATGATGCGGTCTTCGATGTCAGCCTGAGAAACCGATAGAGGCATGAACGCACCTCCCATCCGCGCGCACCTGCGAGGTATCCCTGAACCTAGTGTAAAAGGCAAGTGCGCTAAAGGACTTTCTGACAGCCTACATACGACACGTGACTATTTGTGGGCGCGGCGTGGCCGCATTGCCTCAGCGGGCCTAAGTGACTTGCACCCCACCCCACTGATGGCGGCCCTTGGCGGCCGCTGGTCGCCGCCCGACTGCCGGCGAGCCCGACGCACCGTACCAGCGTGCCAACTTCCAAGGTATTCAGGAAGTACTCTGCGGCTGTCGGATGGGGTGGAAGGGAGGATTAGGTGCGGCCGCGCGATCGACGATCTGTTCACGAATGGCTGACACCGGTTCTCGGGTGGACCTGTATCGGATCGGCAACCCGAATACGTAGCTTGCTGCATTGCATGCGTATCAACTTGGCACGCTTCCCCCGAACGTCTACAGAGTAATGCACGGAGTATAGGGGTGGAGACCAGACCTGTTCCACCTCCGTTCCTCGACTTGCTGGCTTTCAGGGGTGTTTGCTCCGTCGAGGAGGTTAGCCTGCGACGCGTGAACCTGGACCCAAAGGTGCCGTAACGACACCGCAGGCCGCTATGCGCGACCGACTTACGGAACGCGCGCGCGAGGTGCAGATCGACACGCCCCTTCTCGTTGCTGTGGGCGGCGACTGGAACTCAGATGTGAGCGAGCTTCCTGCCCCGATCGCTCTCGCCGGGCTCTGGCTCAACTAGCGTCAGCGGGAGACCCCCCGGCTCTGCCCTACGGGATTCACACATTTGGCGAGCCCGTACCGATCCTGTAGCCGGCGATCCGATCGATAAGGCGATCGAGGCCGCGTGCCATGGTCTTGGGGCCAGGGGGCTTATGTAGCAGTTCCAGCCGCCGAGCCGCGCCGCGATCCAGGACAGCCAGGCTAGCGAGCCCTTCTCGTGCGGGTTCTTCTGGCGCGGCGTGGCGCCTTCGAGAGTTGTGGAGATGGCGGCGGCCGCCTCGATCTCCTCCGGCGCGATCACGTCGGTGGCCGGCCGCGTGCTGCCGTCGCGCGCGTCGACCAGCTGGATCGTGCGCGCCGCCGCGACCAGCGCGAAGGCGGCGAGGTTGAACAGGCGGCCAACCGTCTCGAGCTGGCTGCTCTCGATGTCGAGCCCGTCGCGCTTCAGGATGCGGAACACCTCCTCGATGCGCCAGCGCAGGCGGTAGATCCGCACCACGTCCTCCGCCTCGCCCAGCGTGGCGACCGGCAGCGTCGTCAGCAGATGCCACAGCAGCGGCTTGCCGGCGCCTTTCGGCGCAGCTGCCTCGCGCACCTCCACGAGCCCCAGAGTCAGAGTGGGCGGCTCGCCGCGGTTGGATGCGCTCTTCGGCCGTTGCAGTGTGACGATGTGCCGGCCTTGATGGCGACGGTCGCCGTGCGGCCTTTGTCGCCGGGACGCCGCGGCTGCACCTTCTCCTGCGACGTGCCAAGCTTGGACCACTTGGCGGGAGCGGGGAAGAGACGTCCACCGCCGGCCAGCACCCGATCCTGGGCCGCGCGCACTACCAACTCCACCGCCTCCGGCCGACGTGTGAATATGGGATGGATGTCGCCTTCGCGGTCCTGCACGACGACAACCTGGGCGGCGACAGGCGCCAGATGCTCAGCCGCCATCTCGGCCCCCGTCTGCCAACGCCGGCTCTCCTTCTGCTCGAAGGGAATGGCGTTGTGCATGGGGGTGGGCTTCTCGTCGCGCGTCCAGATCTGCGCGCCCGCCACGCCGAGCAGGGCCTCGTCCTTGGCGTCCACCACCACCACCGGATGCACGAAAAAGCCGTAGATGCCGGGATTGCCGTAAGCGCTCAGCCAAGTGCCGGTCATTTCTCGCTTGACGGACGTCGGCTCAGGCGGCGACGCTTTGCGTCGCCGGTCGGGTGACGTTCCATGGCAGCAGGGCTTCGATCTCGGCGAGCGTCGTCGCCTTGGGCAGGTCGGTGAAGACGCGGCGCAAATAGGCGTATGGCTCGCAGCCGTTGGCCTTGGCCGTCTCAACGAGCCCATAAAGGCGGGCCGATGCCTCGGCGCCGGCCGGGGTGTCGGAGCACAACCATGCCTTTCTGCCGAGAACAAAGGGCCTCAGCGCATTCTCGCAACGATTGTTGTCGACCTCGAGCCGGCCGTCGTCGAGTGAGCGCACGAGTTGCGGCCACTGGTTGTCGAGATAGGTCATCGCTTTGCCGGTGAGCATCTGCGGCGGTACCTGGCCTCGTTTTGCATCGAGCCACCTCGTAGCTCGGCCCATACCGGCCGCGCCTGCTCGTCGCGCAGCCGCTTGCGCAGCTCGGGCGTGAGCTTGGCTTCGCGCGCGGTCTTCTCGATGCGGTAGATCTTCTGGATCAGCATCAGGCCTTCGAGCGCGAGCCCGCCACGGTTGCCGACCGGCTGCGCCTTCAACGCCTCGTCGAGCTTGCGCCGCGCGTGCGCGAGACAGCCCACATGCACGACGCCCTCGCGTTTGCCCACCGCGTCGTAGCCGCTGAAGCCGTCGCTCTGCAGGTAGCCCTTGAAGTCTTGCGTCAGGCGCCAGGCCACCTTGCCCGAGCGCGACGGATCGTAGTCGAACAGCACCACCGGCTGGCCCGGCGGGCCGCCGCGCCGCACCCACATGCGCGAGTCCGATTGCGCCGCGCGCCCGTCCTCCTTGAGAACCTGGATCGTCGTCTCGTCCATCTGCAGCACGTCGTAGCCGAGCTGCACCTCCTCGGCGAGGTTGATCAGCGGCACGATCAGCTCGCCCAACCTGATCATCCAGGCCGCCAGTGTGGCGCGCGAGATCGACAGGCCGTAGCGTGCCAGGATCGCCTCCTGCCGGTAGAGCGGCAGGCCGTCCCCGTACTTCGACATCGCGATCCAAGCACACAGGCCGGGCGCGGCCAGGCTCTTGGGGATCGGCTGGGAGGGCAACGGCGCAACGACGACGGCGCGCCTCGCTCGCGGCCCTGGCGTCAGCGGCGGTATCGGCCTTCGCCGACCGCTCCCCCACCGATGGGAACACGCCGTCGCTGGCGGCACGGCCCGTACTTGAAGCGCACGTGCTGCAGCACGACCACCTTTGCCGGTACGATGTCGGCCTGCTCGGTGACGATCTCGCCGATGCGTGGACGTGTCTGCCCGCTGCCGCACGGGCACAGCTTCTCACCCTCGGCAATGTCGTGCTCGATGCGCTCACGCGGCAGGCGATCATCGAGCGGCTTGCGCTTGCCCCTCGCACGCTTGTGGGCGGGCACGGCGATCTCGTCGCCCTCGCCCGCCGGCGCCGCGGCGCCCAGAACCTCGGCCTCGTTGAACAGCTGGTACTGCCCGGCATCCGCCTTCTCGGAGCTCGCGCCGAATTGCTTGTGCCGCGCCAGCCGCAGCTCCTCCTTCAGTCGCTCGATCTCGAACGCCTGCTCCCGCACCAGCGACTTCAGCGTCGCTGGGTCATCCGGCAGATCGGCAGAGCGGGGCGGTGCGGCCTCGGGCATGGCCACAACGCCATAGCTGATTTGCGCGTGGATGCGCCGCCACATGCCCAGCTTTGTTTGCGCTCACCCTACAGCACCGTGCGGTACTCCAGAGCCCGGTGCGGCTTGAGGTGCTTCAGGTCGAGCCCGTCGAGCAGCCACACCAGCTGCTCCGGCGTCAGCCTCGCGACCGGCCCCGGCAGGTGCGAGGGCCACTTGAACCGCTCCTCCTCCAGCCGCTTCAACCACAGACAGAACCCGCTCCTCTCCCAGTAGAGGACCTTGATCTGGTTGCGTCGCTTGTTGGTGAAGCATAACAGGTTGCGGCTGAACGGGTCGTACTTGAGCGACGCCTCGATCAGCACCGAAAGTCCATTGATGCCCATCCGGAAGTCGACCGGGTCGAGACACACATTGATCGTGACATCTTCCCCCAGCGGCGGCCGCACCGCCGCCGCCACCCGCAGCTGTCTCCGATCCATCCGCGTCGTGCCCACAGAAAACTCGGGCGCCAGCATCTCACGCTCGATCCTGCGTCGTCAGATGCCGTTCATGGAGCGGATACGGATTGCCGGCCGGGCCGAGCCCGTCCACCGGGCGCCGCTGGCGATCGAAGTTGATCTCGGTCGTGTCCCCGCCATCACGCGGAGGCCCTGCAAGCCTCCCCAGTGCGTGCAACGTGCGGCGCGAGCACCTTGGCAGGCTCCACGTCCTCGCACGATAGCAGCCGGTGCGCAGCTATCTCGCCGGCGCGCGTGCCGCCGATCTCGCGCAGCTGAAGCGAGCCGCTCGCCACGATGCGGGCGAGCACCCACTCCGCACGCTCGTCCCGCCGAGCATCCCCGAGCACCGCCTTCGTCCGCGCCATTCCCGCCCCCCGCGAATCACACGCACTGGCGGCTCTTGAATCGCGCGTGGCAGCCTCGGCGCCAGCGAAATGTGTGAACCCCGTAGGGCTCTGCCGGGGGATACTTACCGCCTGGCTATGGCCGCTGCCTTTCTGGTGCCCGGACATGCCGGCGCGCGGGGCAGGACCTTGATGTACTCCTGCCATTGTGCGGCGCTCAGCTCTTCGAGCACCAACGATGCGCACGCATCTCTAATCAAATCTTCCGGCCGCCACAGCCACAAGACAAAATCTCCCGGGAATGTACTCGCTGCAATAATGTACTTTCCGTCCGAGGAGAAGCCCACCCTGCCCTCCGCGAGATAAGGAAGCCTTGGCCGCTTCAGCCGCACCGGTTGAGCATCGACCTTGTCCAGATCGAAGACACTCACGCCCGCCCGGTCCATGATGGCGAGCACGTTCGCGCTTCCGTGAAACGCGAGGTCCACCACGTCTTCCGGCCGACCCGCTCGATCCGACGCTCTCGGCGTATCGAGCCGTCGGACCAGTTGCCACGCACTCCGTTGCCCGTTCTTCCACACCCGTACCTCGCCGCCGTCGTCGTTGACGGCTATGGCCAGTAACGAGTTGTCGGGACTTAGGCTCGCGGACACGAACGATCTGTCTTTCTCAACTTTCCACTGCGCAACCCGAACCGGGTGCGGCGCATGCCAGTCCCTCCACACCTGTATTTCGTGCGCCGACAACGCAAGCAGCAGATCCCCCCTCGAGCTGAACTTGAAACGAAAGTCGACGGCCGAATGTTGCGAAAGCTCGAACGTCGTGGCGGCCTCGGCCGCTTCTCTGCTGAGGTCCCACACGAGGGCGTGGCCGCTGTCATGCCCCGCAATCACGTAACGCCCGGAACGATCGAAAGCGAGCACCGCCAGCGCGGGAAGATCCAGGGGAGGGACTTTCCTGGGCTGGGGGGCCAAGAGGGTGCGTATCGCCGCCCGCTTCTCCACGTCGTAGACCGTGATCGCATTGGCCGTGTCTCCCTCGCCCGCCGCGACGCTCGCCAACCGCTTCAGGTCAGGTGAAACCGCCGCGCCGCCCGTGAACGACCTGGGAAGCGGAGCGTCAAAAAGGTGCGATACCGAAGGGGTGGCCGTATCGTATCCCTGGACGCTCGCAATGCGCAGGGCGTCGTTCGCCTGCACTACGGTCAGCGCCCGTGCGCCATCCGGGTGTACCTGCACCAGGAGTCCGATTCCTTCAACGCCGGCCTTGGGGGCCCCGAACCGAAACCAGGGCTCCCAGATGATCAAATGCCCACCCGCGTGAGTGGAGACGATCAACCCGTCGTCCTGGACGCCCAGCGAAGTGATGGCGCCCCGGTTGAACCTGGCCTCCTCGCCGCCGCCGCTGTAGTCAAGTCTTGCCTGTACCTCCCCGCCTCGCCATGCCCATTCGCTCTTCCAGTCCCGTACCACGGTGGCGAACGGCACGTGCCGCCCGATCGACGTAGCCC
>JBAPMW010000452.1:0-2466 GCA_049278815.1 Hyphomicrobiaceae bacterium | reverse complement strand
TCCTACGAAGGCGTCGAGGTCGAGATGCTGGAGCACAAGCTCACGCGCGAGCAAACCCGCATCTATGACGCCTATGCGGGGGCCTTCCAGGTCATCCACCAAAATCTCGACGCCGCGCTCAAGGCCGCGAACGTCACCGGGGATGCAGGCACGCTCAACCGCCAGGCCAAGGCCGCCGCGCACTCCGCGTTCGAGTCGAACAAGCAGCGGTTCTTCAATCACCTTATAACCGCGATGAAGTGCCCGACGCTGATCCGGGCGATCGAGCGCGATTTCGCCGACGGCCGCGCCGCCATCGTGCAGCTCGTCTCGACCTCCGAGGCGCTGATGGAGCGGCGCCTCGCGCAAATCCCCGCCGGCGAATGGGGCGATCTCGCCGTCGATGTCACGCCCCGCGAATATGTGCTGGACTATCTCGCGCACGGATTTCCGACGCAGCTGCACGAGCCCTACACCGACGACGACGGCAACCTTTTCTCACGCCCGGTCTTTGCCGATGGCCAGCCGGTGCACTCGCGCGAAGCTGAGGCGCGCCGCGACCGGCTGATCGAGCATCTGGCCGCCCTGCCGCCGGTCCAGGGTGCGCTTGACCAGATCATTCATCGCTTCGGCGCCGATCAGGTCGCGGAAGTGACCGGCCGCGGCCGACGCATCCTGCACAAGCGCCACGCGGGCGCCTCGGTCCTTGCGGTCGAGAACCGCCCGGCTTCCTCCAACCTCGCCGAGACCCAGGCCTTCATGGACGGCAGGAAGAACATCCTCGTCTTCTCCGACGCGGGCGGCACCGGGCGCAGCTATCATGCCGATCTTGCCGCCCGCAACCAGCGGCCGCGCGTGCACTATCTGCTTGAAGCCGGCTGGAAGGCGGATGCCGCCATCCAGGGGCTCGGCCGCTCCAACCGCACCAACCAGAAGCAGCCGCCGCTGTTCCGCCCCATCGCCACCGACGTGCGCGGGGAGAAGCGCTTTCTCTCCACCATCGCGCGGCGGCTCGACAGCCTCGGCGCCATCACGCGCGGCCAGCGCCAGACCGGCGGCCAGGGTCTCTTCCGCGCCGAGGACAATCTCGAAACCGCCTATGCGCGCGCGGCGCTGCGCCAGCTCTATCAGCGCCTCTACCGGGGCGACGTCGCGTGCTGCGCGCTGGAGCGCTTCACCGAGGCGACCGGACTCCGCCTGCTCGATGGCGACGGTTCCTTGCGCGAGGACCTGCCGCCGATCACCACCTTCCTCAACCGCCTGCTGGCGCTGGAGATCGATCTCCAGAACGCCATCTTCGGCGAATTCGAGGAACTGCTCGCGGCCCAGATCGACAGCGCCGTCGCGGCCGGCACCTATGAGGTGGGCCTGGAAACCATCCGCGCCGAGAGTCTCGTCATCACCGGCCGGCGCACCGTCGCCACCCACGCCGCGACCGCAGCCGAGACCCGGCTCTACGCCATCGCCCGCAAGGACCGCAACCGTCCCTTGCCGCTCGCCGAGGCGCTGCAGCTCGCGAACGGCCAGGGCGGCATCCTTCTCGCCAACGCGCAGTCCCACCGCGCCGCCGTCCAGCTTCCGGCCCCCAGCCTCACGCTCGATGACGGATCGGTCGAACGGCGCGTGCGCCTGGTCCGCCCCATGGAGCGGCCCAGCATGCCCCTCGGGGCGCTCGAGGGCACGCACTGGGAGAAGACCGATCTGCCCACCTTCTTGCAGCTATGGACGCGCGAGCTGGAAGACGTGCCGGAGTTCTCGGAGAGCCGGTTTCATGTCGTGACCGGCCTGCTGCTGCCCATCTGGAAGCGCCTGCCCGAGAAGAACCCGCGCGTCTACCGCTTCGAGACGGATGAGGGCGAGCGCGTCATCGGCCGCCTCATTCCGCCGGAATGCCTGGAGCAATTCACGCCCTCGGATAAGCCGCTCTCGCCTGAGGAAGCCTGGGCAGCGCTGACGGCCGGCGGAAAACTCCGCCTCGCGGGCGGCCTTGCGCTCAGGCGCGTCAGCGTCATGCATGCCGCCCGCATCAAGCTCACCGGATGCAGCGCCGAGGAAGTCCCGGCTCTCAAGGCGCTCGGGCTCGTCGCCGAAATCATCGCCTACCGGCTGCGCCTCTTCGTGCCCATGGGCGGAGATGGTTCCAGCATTCTCGCGAGGCTCCTCGACCGCCACCCGCCGATCCGCGCGGGCGCCCCGTCCGCCTGAGCTCCGCGCCAGAGAGGAAGAGCGCGCCCGCAAAGGCACGAGCCGGCGGCGCGCAGCGCGAGCCGCCAATCCCCGCCCTCCGCCAATGAACGAGAAGCCCATGATCCTTCAGATCGGAAACCGCGCCTCTTTCGAAGTCGCCAGCTTCGAGGAAGCTTCGCAGGTCTACGCCCGATACCGCGACGCCAGCTTCGAAGGGGCCAGCACCTTCCCCGATGGCGGCATCCTCGATGGCAACCGCACCATCGCCCGCGTCTCCTACAACGCCAAGGTATGGCCGCC
>JBAPMW010000451.1:0-7631 GCA_049278815.1 Hyphomicrobiaceae bacterium | reverse complement strand
GACCAGGGGCTCGGCCAGGCCGAGAGTGGCCACCTCCTCGGCGAGGAGCGCGCCCGCCTCGACGCGGTCGGCGAACATCAGGCTGCGACGCATGGATAAGGACGCATGGGTTAGCGAGCCCGGCGATGCGAGTGCTGCGAAAGGGAGCCGCATTGTCGTACCGACGGCGGCGTGCAGCAAGGCCTGGACAAGGCGTGCCGGGGCTGCAAGCCTGAGCACCCGCAACCAACAGCCCGCGCCACCCCGCACCAATCGCCACAGGGAAACGCCCATGCAGCTCATTTCGTTCGCGCGCGCCGGCCGCGCCGGCTACGGCGCCGTCAAGGACGGCGGTGTCGTCGATCTTGGCTCCCGGCTTGGCCGGGACGCGCCCACGCTCATCGATCTGATCGACGACGGCCTGCAGGCGCGAGCGGCCGAGATCGTGGCGCGGGAGGCACCGGATTTCGGCCTCAAGGACGTGACGCTGGAGCTGCCGCTGCCCAGGCCGGGTAAAATCCTGTGCGTCGGCATCAACTATCTCGACCGCAACGCCGAGTACAACGACGGCAGCGAGCAACCCAAGAACCCCAGCGTGTTCCTGCGCGTCCCGGCCTCGTTCGTGGCCCACGGCCAGCCGCTGATCCGGCCGCCCGAGACCAGGCAATTCGACTACGAGGGCGAGATTGCCCTGGTGATCGGCAAGAAGGGCCGGCGCATTGCGCGCGCGGCGGCCATGAGCCACGTCCTCGGCTATACCGCCGCCAACGAGGGCACCGCGCGCGAGTGGACGCGGCACGGCAGGTTCAACGTCACCCAGGGCAAGAACTTCGACCGCTCCGGCTCCATCGGCCCATGGATCGTCACTGCCGATGCGGCGCCGGCCTGGCCGCTGCGGGTGAGGACGCGCGTCAACGGCGAGGAGCGCCAGAACGACACGACCGACCGTCTGCTGTTCCCGTTCGACTTTCTGATCTCCTACCTCTCCACCTTCACCACCCTGGAGCCCGGCGACATGATCCTCACCGGCACGCCCAACGGCGCCGGCGCGCGCTTCAACCCGCCCAAGTGGCTGATGCCCGGCGACGTGGTCGAGGTGGAGATCGAGGGGGTCGGCGTGCTGTCGAACCCTGTGGCCGACGAGGCGGCACCGACTCAGTGATGGCCTTGGGCCGAAATGCTTGCTGCCGGGCTACGGCAAGGCCTCAGAGAAAGCCGGCGGGATTGTCGATGGGTCTGCCATCCACAGCGCGGATGAGACCGCGAATGCTCCGGAAGAGGAGCCACACTGCCAAAACAGGGGGCGCAACATAGATGAACGCGATCCCCGCTGGCCAGTAGATCAGCAGCAGCAAGCCGAGGCCCACCAGGAAGGCCAGCAGACCGATCCAGAAAGTGCGGACAGCAGAGATCATGTGTGTCTCGAACGGGGAGCCGGCGAGATCTCGGCGCTTGAGATGGGCGACGATGACGCCGCTCAGCACGGCCGTCACGCCCACGAACTCTACGAAGTAGAAGAGCTGTCGGGGCAAGCCGAAGGCACCAAGAAGAAAAAGGATGCAAGCCGCAACCAGGTAAGGACTCCAAACGATGATAGTCCACGTTCTCGGCGCTGTGGCCGCCGCTTGAATAGACATCAGCCTCTCCCAACCGTTCCGAGAGGCGATCAATTCGATCGCACCCGTCAGGGAGCCTGCGGGGTTGCCTGCACCTCTGTCAATCCGGGAGGCAGTGTGGACCCCTGGAGGCGGCGAGGACCCCTGAAGACGGTGAGGACCCCTCGACCCTTCACAAGCTGGAAGCTCACGTCAGATACGAACGACCTGCGCAGGGGCACGTGCTTTGCAGGCGACGCGATCATGCCTTAACATCGTGGCCTGCCGACCATCCGAACGGGGTGAGCCACATGCGAGCCGCCTTCCTTGGAGCCCTGCTTGCGATCTGGGGCGCCGCCCTCGCCGCCGCCGATCAGACGCGTCCGCTGGTCGACGCGCACATCCACTACAGCCACGACACCTGGGACGTGCTGCCGCCGCCCGAGGCGGTGGCTGTGCTGCGCCAGGCCGGGCTCAAGAAGGCGTTCGTGTCGAGCTCCAGCGACGACGGCACGCAGATGCTCTACAGGGCGGCGCCGGACCTGATCGTGCCGGTGCTGCGCCCCTATCGCCGGCGCGGCGAGATCGGCACCTGGGTGCACGACGAGACCATCATCGCGCACGTGGAGGCGCGGCTGAAGGTCAACACCTACGCCGGCATCGGCGAGTTCCATGTGTTCGGCGCCGATGCCGACCTGCCGGTGATGCGGCGCCTGGTCGAGCTCGCCAAGCAGCGCAAGATTTTCCTGCACGCTCATTCCGACGCCGATGCCGTGGAGCGCATCTTCAGGCAGAACCCGGATGCGCGCGTGCTGTGGGCGCATTCCGGCTTCACCTATCCCGACGCCGTGCGCGCCATGCTCGCCAGGCACAAGATGCTGTGGGCCGACCTCGCCTACCGTAACGACTATGCGCCCTACGGCCGGCTCGATCCGGGCTGGAAGCAGCTCTTCCTCGACTTCCCCGACCGCTTCATGGTGGGCACCGACACGCCCTCGCCCGAGCGCTGGTACTATGTCGAGGAGCACGCCAGGATTTCGCGCACCTGGCTCGCCGAGCTGCCCGGCGACGTGGCCGACAACATCGGCTTCCGCAACGCCGAGCGGCTGGCCGCCTGGGCGCTGGGCAGGCGGGCGGGGCAATGAGGGGCGTTCTGGCCGTGCTGCTGCTGCTGGCCGCGCTCGGACAAGCAATGGCGGTACGTGCAGAAGAGAGCTGCCCCGGCGAGGCGCAAGGTTTCAAGCGCCTCCAGGGCCTTAAATTCGAGATCGCCTATCGTTGGGAGCCAACCGAGCTCAAGGTGGGCCAGTTCTTTGCCGTGGAGGTTGTGGATTGCGACGGCCTCGGCGTTGATCGGATCGTCGTTGACGCGACGATGCCGGCGCACGGTCACGGCATGAACTACCGGCCGATTGCGGAGCGCATCGCGCCGGGACGGCACCGGTTCACCGGACTGATGCTGCACATGCCCGGCACCTGGCGCTTCACGTTCACGCTCTACAAGAAGCCTAACGTAGGCTTTCAGTTGACGCACGACGTAGATCTCAAGCGATGACACCAGGCGTAGGTTGGGTCAAGCGAAGCGGAGACCCAACACATTCACGGGCACCGCGCCCGAAAGTGTTGGGTCTTCCCCCGGCCTTCGCCGGGGCTGAAGGCTATCGCTCGACCCAACCTACGAAAGGCGCGGCCTTCGCCCTGCTCGCACTGGCGCTCATCCTCCTCGCGACTGCCGTGAGCGCCGACCCGGCCCCGACCTTCACCGCCGACGAGCGCGCCGCCATCCTGCTGCACGGCCCTTGGCCGCAGCCGATGCCCCCCGACCCCAGCAATCGCGTATCCGGCAAGCCCGAGGCGATCGCGCTGGGCCGCCGGCTGTTCTTCGACCCTCGCCTCTCCAGGGACGGCCAGCGCTCCTGCGCCGGCTGCCACGACCCCGGCAAGGCCTTCGCCGACGGCCGCCCCCGCAGCGTCGGCATCGGCGGTGTGGCCGTGGACCGCAACGCCATCGCGCTCGCGAACCTCAACCTCAACCGCTGGTTCGGCTGGGATGGCGCCGGCGACAGCCTGTGGGCACAGAGCATCCGCCCGATCCTCGACGCCAGGGAGCTGGGATTGACGCCGGAGGAGTTGCGGGCGCGCGTGGCGGCCGATCCTGCGCTCGCCGCCGCCTACACGCAGGTTTTCGGCACCGCTGTGGGCACCGACGCGCCGGAGCCGGCGCTGGTCAACATCGCCAAGGCGCTGGCGGCGTTCCAGGAGACCATCGTCACCGGCCGCACCGCATTCGACGACTTCCGCGACGCACTGGAGCGCGGCGATACGGCCGCCATGCAGCGCTATCCATCGGCAGCTCAGCGGGGCCTCAGGACCTTCGTCGGCCAGGGGCGCTGCAGCGCCTGCCACTTCGGCCCCAACTTCACCAGCGGCGAGTTCGAGCACATCGGCGTGCCCCACTTCGCACAGAAGGGTCGCGTCGACACCGGCCGCTTCGGCGGCATCAAGGCGCTGCTGGCGAGCCCCTTCACCCTGCTTGGCCGCTACAACGACGACCCGGTCAGGGCGCCGGGCCTTGCGACGCGCCACATCGAGCCCCTGCACCGCAACTGGGGCGAGTTCCGCGTGCCCACCCTGCGCAATGTCGCCGGCACCGCCCCCTACATGCACAACGGCAGCCTCGCTACCCTCGCCGATGTCGTCCGGTACTACTCGGAGGTGGACGAGGACCGCCTGCACGGCCTCCCCGGCCAGAGCCTGATCCGGCCGCTGCGCCTCACGCTGCAGGAGCAGGCAGACCTGGTGGCGTTCCTTAAGACGCTGTAGAGGGGTCGTTGCACGGCAGGCTCGTGTCTAATTCTACGTGAACGGTTGGTCCCGGAACGCGATTGCTTGGCGAAACTGCATTGTGTCGAGCCCGGTCGCGGCCAAGCCGATTGATGCGTGCTGCTCGTAAGCAGGCGCCTGAGAACGCTTCTTGTGGCCTGCGTCAGGGTGCCAGCCGAGCAAGAGCAGCATGAAAAAGAAGCCGACCACATAGGAAACCGCCACATGCCATCCGCACCTGAGCCACAGGAGAACGGACTTCGCCTCTGGATACATGTTTGAGAGCGCCACACCTGCAGAGGAGCCGAACCAGATCATGGAGCCGCCGAACCCGACCGCATAAGCGAGATAGCCCCAGTCGTATCCACCCTGTTTCAGGGCCAGCGCCGTCAAAGGGATATTGTCGAACACCGACGAGACAAAGCCGAGCCCAAGCGCCGTCTGCCAGGCTGCCGCAGGCAGCGTCTCAACCGGCATCATCGAGGCGGAGGTCACGAGCGCCAAGAGAAAAATCGTCCCCTTGAATGTCTCGGGCATGATCGACCAATCCGGTTTGCGAATAACCGCCGTTAGAATGAGCACAGCCCAGACTGCGAGGCCAAGCACCGGCAACCTGTCAAGGATCGCTGGAAAGTACAGATTTGAGATAACGTTGGCCATAATGGCAAAAGCAAGAATGCCAATGACAATGCCGACGCGAGGCCAGTCGATGACGACGCCCGCCGGCATGTCCTTTGTGATCGGCTGATGACGATGTTGCTGGAGCGCCGCCGGAATTCCGAAGACGAGCAGCGCAAGCCCCGCGGCCACATAGGCCTCCATGACGCTGAGTGGGCTAATTCCGTCTATCCACATCATGGTCGTGGTCGTGTCTCCGACCACGCTGCCGGACCCACCGGCATTCGACGCCGCGACGATGGCGGCGAGATATCCAATGCCGACCTTACCCTTGAATACGTGGCGCGCTACCGTACCTCCGATCAGTGCTGCGGCAATATTGTCAAGGAAGGCCGACAGCACGAAGATAGCGACCAGCAGCATAAAGCCGCCCTTCCAATCGTCCGGCAGGATGGCAGGCATGACGTCCGGTACGTTGCTTTGCTCGAAGTGCCGTGAGAGCAACGCGAAGCCCATCAGAAGGCCAAACAGGTTTGCGAGGACCACCCACTCGTGCATCATGTGGCCTGCAAGGCCTGTCAGGCCCAATCCGAACTTAAAGCCCGTGAAAATGACTTTATAGGTTGTGATCGCTGCAAGGCCGGCGAGTGAGACCGCAAGCGTATGGTGATGAAAGAGCGCAACCCCCAACAGGGTTATACCAAACAGGATGAAGTCTACTGGAATTCCGGCAAGATAAAGTGGTTCTGGCGAGCTGCTAGTGCTTGCATCCGCCGCCAATCCAGTAATTGGCAATAGAGATAATGTAAGCGCAATAGAAAGGCTCGCGCACAGCCCAAAGATCCACTTCCTCATCCTCCAATGCCTCTGCAAGCACCTGATCCCCGTGGCGAGCTCTATGGCTCTTCTTGCATTGCTATCTCGCACACGACATCGTGGCAAGGCGGAACTCGTTCAGGTCAGCTGGCGCGGCCGATGCAGAAGTCGACGACCTCGGCCAGAGCCCGTGTGCCGGGGCTGGGCGGCAGGGCCGAGAGCGCCTCACGGGCGCGGGCGCCGTAGTGGCGGGCGCGATCGAGCGTCGTCTCGATGGCGCCGTGGCGCCGCATCGCCGCCAGCGCCTGCTCGAAGTCGCCCGTCTCGATGCGCCCCTCGCTCAGCGTGCGGGTCCAGAAGGCGCGCTCCTCGTCGCTCCCAGCGCGCACGCACAGGATGACCGGCAGGGTGATCTTGCCTTCGCGGAAGTCATCGCCCGTGGCCTTGCCCAGCTTGGCGCTCTCCCCCGCATAGTCGAGCGCGTCGTCCACCAGCTGGAAAGCGATGCCGAGGTCGAGGCCATAGCTGCGCAGCGCGGTCTGCTCGGGCTCCGGGCGATCGGCAATGGCCGCGCCCACCTCGGTCGCGGCCGAGAACAGCGCGGCGGTCTTGGCAGTGATGATGGCCAGATAGTCCTGCTCCGAGGTGGCCGTGTCCTTGGCTGCGGCAAGCTGCATCACCTCCCCCTCGGCAATGACGGCCGCAGCGTTCGACAGAATCCCCAGCGCCGGCAGCGAGCCCACATCCACCATCATGCGGAACGCCTGGCCGAGCAGGAAGTCGCCCACCAGCACGCTCGCCTGATTGCCCCAGACCAGGCGCGCCGACCGCTTGCCGCGGCGGAAGTCGCTGTCGTCCACCACGTCGTCGTGCAACAGCGTCGCGGTGTGCATGAACTCCACGGCCGCCGCCAGCTTGACATGGCCGCTGCCCTGATAGCCGCACAGCCTCGCCGCGGCGAGGGTCAGCATCGGCCGCAGGCGCTTGCCGCCCGAATCGATCAGATGATGCGCCAGCTTGGGGATCAGCTCGACGTTGGACACGGCCTTGTCGAGGATGATGCGGTTCACCTCCCGCATATCGTCGGCCACCATGTCGAGCAGGGGCTCAAGGCCCCGGGCCGGATCTGAGGGCGGACCCTGCCCCTCCTCGCGTGCGACGACGCCCAAGCCGTGCTATCTCCGACTGAACTCCGACTGAAGTTGGCTTGACCATAATCGGAGGCCGCTCCCCACCCGGTCAAGCCCGCAGGCCGCGACAGATAGGCAATAGGGCAATAGGGCAGTATGTGGGCACCTGCCGGATCGCATCGCATTTGCCTTACTGCCCTATTGCCTTACTGCCTTACGGAGGTATCGATGGTGGAAGTGCTGCGCAGCAACGACTTCGTCATCATCAGCTTCGCCCAGGCGGTGCTGCGCGACGTCGGTATCGATTATTTCCTCGCCGATCTTCACATGAGCGCGGCCGAAGGCTCGATCGGGGCCTTCCCGCGACGGCTCCAGGTCGCAGCCGACGATCTCGCCCAGGCGCGGCGGGTGCTGCGCGAGGCGGGTCTCCATTCCTGGCTTGTGTAGGGAGGAGCGCCCCACCTATGAGCCAACCCGTACGGCAGATGGGGCCAGCTGAAGACGAGACCGACGACGCCTTCCTGAGTGGCCGTCTCCAGGTGCTCCAGCCGCGCGGCGGGTACCGCGCCGGCATCGACGGCGTGCTGCTGGCGGCGACCATCGACGCCGCGCCCGGTGCGCAGGTGCTGGACGTGGGCGCCGGTGTCGGCATCGTCGGCCTGTGCGTCGC
>JBAPMW010000450.1:0-2593 GCA_049278815.1 Hyphomicrobiaceae bacterium | reverse complement strand
ACAAGCGCAGCCTCGCCATTCGAGAGAAGGCGCTCGGCCCCGACCACCCCGACGTGGGCACGTCGCTCAACAACCTGGCGGCGCTCTATGAGTCCCAGGGCCGCTACGCGGAGGCCGAGCCGCTCTACAAGCGCAGCCTCGCCATCCGCGAGAAGGCCCTCGGCCCCCACCACCCCGACGTGGGCACGTCGCTTAACAACCTGGCGCTGCTGTCTCAATCCAAGGGCCGCTACGCCGAGGCCGAGCCGCTTTACCAGCGCAGCCTCGCCATCCGCGAGAAGGCGCTCGGCCCCGACCACCCCGACGTGGGCGAGTCGCTCGACAACCTGGCGGAGCTGTATCGATCCCAGGGCCGCTACGCCGAGGCTGAGCCGCTCCACAAGCGCAGCGTCGCCATCCTCGAGAAGGCGCTCGGCCCGGACCACCCCGAGGTGGGCACGTCGCTCAACAACCTGGCGGCGCTATATCAATCCCAGGGCCGCTACGCCGAGGCCGAGCCGCTCCACAAGCGCAGCCTTTCCCTCTACCAGAAGGCGCTCGGCCCCGACCACCCCGACGTAGGCACGTCGCTCAACAAACTGGCGGCGCTGTATCGATCCCAGGGCCGCTATGCCGAGGCCGAGCCGCTCTACAAGCGCAGCCTCGCCATCCTCAAGAAGGCGCTCGGCCCCGACGACCCCGAGGTGGGCGTGTCGCTCGACAACCTGGCGACGCTGTATCGATCCCAGGGTCGCTACGCCGAGGCCGAGCCGCTCCACAAGCGCAGCCTCGCCATCCTCGAGAGGGCGCTCGGCCGCGGTCACCCGACCGTGTCCCTCATAGTCGGGAACCTCGGCCTCTTCCTCAAGTCGGAAGGCCGCCTCGACGAGGCGGAGCCGCTTCTGAAGCGGGCTCTCGATGCCGGACGGAAGGCGCTCGGTGCAGAGCACCCCCAGGTGGTCGGGGCCACCATCCAGCTCGCCGAGCTCCACGGCCTCCGGGGCAAAGTGGCCGAGGCGCAGAAGCTGTTCGCCGCGGCCGGCGCCGTCAAGGCGGTGGATCTCAACGAGTTCCCGATTTACTTCGCCACCAACCGCAAGCGTGACGACAAGCAGAAGGGACGCATCGCATTCGGCAGCGAGCGCAGCCGCGACAAGCTGACGCTTGGAGTCGTCAAGGTCGTGGTCCCGCCGCCGCAGCCGTCAGCCAATGCGCGGCGCACCGGCGGCAAGTCTCAGACCGTCGAGCTGCAGATCAGCGACGTGCGCCAGCTCGCCATCCAGCCTGCAGTGATCTCCACCGCGGACGAGATGGCCCGCGCCGCCCGCCAGCGTGCTTTCGGCGCCCGCACCTATCTCGGCCAGGCGCTCGTGTTCGTGCACGGCTACAACGTCTCCTTCGACAACGCCATCCGCCGTGCCGGCCAGCTCGCCTACGACCTCAAGTTCGACGGCCCCGTCTTCGTCTTCAGTTGGCCTACCCGCGAGAGCGTGTTGTCCTACGTTGGCGCCCGCGACAGCGCCCAGCTCTCCGCCGATGCCTTGCGCGAGTTCATTGAGAGGGTGGTGGCGGAGACCAAGGCCGAGCGCATCCACATCATCGCCCACAGCATGGGCAGCGTGGCTCTCAACGAGGCGCTGTTCACCCTGGAGCCGGCCGCGCTGGCGAAGCTCAACCTCGGCGAGCTTGTGCTGGCCTCGCCCGACCTCGATCCCGACCTGTTCCAGCGCACCTACCGGCGCCTGCAGGAGCGCGGCGCGAGGGGCACCATCTATGCGGCGGAGAGCGACTGGGCCCTTTGGCTCTCCAGCGAGTTGCGCGGCCAGCCGCAGCTCGGCTACATCCCGGCGGGCGGTCCCACACGGCTTGTGGCCGGCACGGACCTGATCGACATCACCGCGGTCAACTCCGACGTGTTCAGCATGAACCACGACATCTACGCCAACAGCCCCGCCGTGATCAGCGACCTGCGCCGCCTGCTGAAGGAGGGCCAGCTGCCTCCGGACGAGCGCACGGCCGAGCTGGAAAAAGTCCCGGCCGCCGATGGCTTCTACTGGCGCTACCAGCCGCCCGGCTCGAAGCGGTAAGAGTGACGCTCAACATACTGTTTGGTGTGCAGCGAGACTGCGTCCTGAACAACACCATCTGTCGGATATTCCGTTCTGACGTTGTTCTCCTTCTGGCACGTAGCAACAGGTGCCTGACGGACGCTATCGGATCACTCCGACGGTCCCCAGGGCGTGCTGGCGCGGTGCCTGACTCAGTTATACAAAGCCGACCTCGGCCGATCCGCGATCAGCGGCGTAGAAGCCGTCGCCGGCGAGGTCCGCTGATTGGGGTATCGCGTCGGACCCTCAGGTCGTCCGCTTGGTCGAGAGACAAGCAGCAAGCAGCGCCCAGCGCCCAAGCGGCTGATCTCACGACAGGTTTCGGACCAGTTCGTGCATCGAGTAGTTGCCGCCCGTCAATTTTGACCCGGTGCTGACCTAGGCCGGGGTCGCGACCCTTAGAACGTACAGCCGACAGACCCAAGCAGTCCTTTGACCCCTACGAGCATCTCTTTGCAGAGGTTCTCGGCCGAAGACTTCCCGCCCGGGCCCTTTGCAAGGTCCGA
>JBAPMW010000449.1:0-1630 GCA_049278815.1 Hyphomicrobiaceae bacterium | reverse complement strand
AGCCTGCTCCACGTGGTTCTGATTCCACAGGCCGGAAACGCGCACGCGCTCACGATCGCAGGAGTAACCCAGCCACGAACTTGATGGCGAATCAATCGGGGGCTTCATGAAGTTGCTCAAGAGAGCTATTGCGTTTCGTTCGATGTAACCGCGCAAGCTTTGCGGGTTGGGGGCAATCGGTCACACAAGCCACAAAAACGGCATGTCAACTATGATTCGGCTGACCCTCTGCTCCAGCTGCTCCTCTGCCCTACGCGCCACGCCATTGGCCGTGCTTCCCTGCCCCCATGATGGGAAGGCGTGGTCGGCATCCAGCGCAGTACCGACAATCAATCTGAATATTGACCCTCGGTGATTGCCCCCGCCGGTCTTTGCCTGCCCCTTATGTTGCGATAGGCGCGTCCAAAGCGCTGTTCTCGATCCCTCTCTCAGAGCATGGGTACCTACCCTGACAATGCGAGGGCCTTGCCCGGTGTCGGTGCGCAGCTCCCCGTGCTCCATAAAGAAATAGACACCTCGTTCCGGCCATGTGAGTCGACCGTTGCAATCTTTGAGCCGCCGCGCGCCATTGGTCAGGTCCTCCAGCTTGCCCAAGATGCGATAGAAGTCTTTTAGATCATCAACCCGTCTCTCGAGATTTGGGCGATCGAAAGGGTCCATCAGCTTATCCAAAGATCAGCGTCAGAGCGTCAGCATTGTTGTGGAACGCGCGCCGCCGGTCAAAAAAGCAGTGCTCTTAGCATTGCGCACCCCCATACATTGCCGATTTATAAGAACTCGCCCGTGAGCCAGCAGCCGAAACTCACGATCTCACCACTCACCATCTCACCCGCCGGCGGGTCAAGACCTACAGCCGTGCGACGTGGGCGGACACGCATTGCCAACGGCCGTCGCGTAGCTGCCAGTCGTCGGTGTAACGGCCTGCGCCCTGGGTTCCGTCCGGCTTCGCGTAGGTGGTGCGCGCGTGGATGATGGCAAAGTCTCCGAGGATGCGGATCACCACGTCATGCTCGCGGATGCCCTTCACCGACGATCCGCGGCCGATCTGTGCCAGAAAGGCCTTCCGGTCAATGAGGGTGCCGTCGGGGTTGGTGTTGAGGAAGTCGGCGGCGAGATTGGCGTCGAACCAGCCGACATCGGCCTCGTCGACCGCCCGGATGTAGTTGCGGTTGAGCTCCGTCAACCTCATGCGGTGCTCGTCGATCTGTGACATGCGCTTGAACTCCTCCTTGCGCTTGGTGCGATTTTCGGCCGCCCGCCGAGGAACTGCAATGACCAACAGGCTTACTGCTGACATTCCTGTGGCAGTAGCACGAACCTGCCACCACAAGCGCTGTGGAGGGAGGAGGCCGACCGCACCTAATCAACGAAAACAAAGGGAACAAGACGTTCGAGGCGATCAGGCATCGGCTGCGGCTGTGGGCAGGCGATTTCACCGTAGCTCGACTGTAGCGGCAATGTCGGGTCCCAGAAGTGGATGAAGAACGCAATGCGTAGGTCGCCGGCGGCCGGAGCGGGCGACCAACGTTGAACGGCCAGAGAGGCGCCATCGGGAGACAGGTATGCCTCGGCCCAGGCAACCTGCCAGTTGCCGCGCGAGACCCCGATTGCTGCTTGTGCGAACTCGCCT
>JBAPMW010000448.1:0-11252 GCA_049278815.1 Hyphomicrobiaceae bacterium | reverse complement strand
AGGACGTTGGCGGTGCGCAATCGGCGGTAACCGGAAATTAACGGCTTCGGGCTATTAACCGGCTCTAAACAAACAGACAAAGACGACGGAGGCAGATCGGGACCGCGGGGGACGGGCGCACGGCACACCCAGGATGGGGCGGATCATGCTCACGAGGCTGTTGTCCACAGTTGTCGCGCTTGCATTCCTGCTGTTCGGGGCCACCATCGCGATGGAGGCGATGGGGCTCATCTTCCGTCCCGCCCCCGCCGATCCGCAGCTGCGCATCGAGGCCGTCGTTGCCAAGATCGAGGCCAGCCTCGATCCCCGTAATGTGCCGAGCGAGGCGGAGGCCGAGGGGCTGTGGCCGCCACCCGAGGAGCACGCCAGGAAGCCGAAGCAGGCCGCGGGCGTCCACAGCGGAGAGCCGCCGCTGTCCGCAGTTGCCGTCGGCCGTGCGTGGACGGTCGTCGTCGAGACCGAGCCGGAGATGTCGCATCGCGGCCCGGGAGGCTAGACTAGCTGACGGCTCCAGATCGGAAGGAGCGGTCTCCCCGCCATACGGACAGATACCTTGCGCGCGGGGCGGGCGAGCCCCTATCAAGGCGGCATCGCGCGCCGGCCTTCGCCGCCATTTACGGCTCTTGACGGACCGCCGGCTCGCCTCGACCTCTCGGAGGAGGCCCGCATGACCGCTCTCGTCCCGTCTGGCGACGTCTGGCACGGCACCACCATCCTGACGGTACGCAAGGCCGGACGGGTGGTCGTCGCCGGCGACGGGCAGGTGAGCCTGGGGGCCACCGTCATCAAGGCCAACGCCCGCAAGGTGCGCTCGGTCGGCAAGGGCGACGTGATCGGCGGCTTCGCCGGCGCCACCGCCGATGCCTTCACCCTGTTCGAGCGGCTGGAGGGCAAGCTGGAGCAGTATCCCGCCCAGCTCACCCGCGCCTGCGTGGAGCTGGCCAAGGACTGGCGCACCGACCGCTACCTGCGCCGCCTGGAGGCCATGATGATCGTCGCCGACCGGCAGGTGACGCTGGTGCTGACGGGAACGGGCGACGTGCTGGAGCCCGAAGGCGGGGTGATGGGCATCGGCTCGGGCGGCAACTACGCGCTGGCGGCGGCCAAGGCGCTGCTGGACACCGACCTCGGCGCCGAGGAGATCGCCCGCAAGGCCATGGCCATTGCCGCCCAGATTTGCGTCTATACCAACACCAACGTGGTGGTGGAAGCGCTGGAGAGCAGTCGCTGACGGATGGACATGACCTTCGAGACCGGCCCACGTCATCCGATCAGAGGACGCGGCGGCAGCCTTCGCTGCGGTAGCATCGACTGCGGCCTTCGTTCCAGTGCTGGCGATGCCAGGCACGGGAGCCCGCGCAATGGCGCCGCAGGGGAGCTCAGATGCTGAATGATACCGACATCGATGCCGCCGTCGCGCAGGGCATCGTGACCGCGGCCCAAGCCGCCGCGCTAAGGAACCTGGCGCGGCAGCGTGCCGCCGAGCTTAGCCACGAGGAGCGCTTCCGCTTCCTCAAGGGCTTCAACGACGTGTTCTTCACGATCGGGGTAATACTGTTCCTGCTCGGCGTGGCCTACTTCATGCCGCGCGACGTGAGCGGTCTCCTCTTCGCTGCCGCGATCGTGTGGGCCTTGGCGGAAATTCTCGTCCGGCAGATGCGCCTCCTGCTGCCGGGCATCCTGCTGGTTATCGTGTTTGTGACGCTGGTGTTCTCAATCTCGGTGTGGCTGCCCGCCGAAAGCTGGAGCGGCTATGACATCAAGAAGGAGATACCGTCGTCGTTCAGCATCCTGCAGGCCCTGCAGTACTACCCTGGCGGGCCGCTCCTGTTCGCGGCGCGGGCGCTGGTGCCGGCTGCTGCGGCCGGGGCGTTCTACTGGCGCTTCAAGCTGCCGTTCGCCTTGCTGCCCATGGCCGTGAGCCTGGTGGTGGCGGGGCTCGGCGTGGCGAGCTTCCTGTTTCCGCGCGCTCCCGCCACTGCCGACACGATTTTCTCGCTCGTCAGCGGCCTCGCCGTTTTTGCAGCCGCCATGAGCTTCGACATCGCGGACCGCGAGCGCGTCACCCGTTGGGCGGATTGCGCATTCTGGCTGCACCTGCTGGCGGCGCCGCTGATCGTACGCTCCATCATGGCGCTTGTGGCAGCGCCGCTGGATGCGCGCTACCTGACGCAAATGAATGCGTCCCTTGCCCTGGCCGTAATCCTGACCGTCGCGGTCCTGGCTGCCATCGCCGTTCTCATCGACCGCCGCGCGCTGCTGGTCGCCGGCCTCGCCTACCTCGGCTGGGCGATCGCCTATGCCTTGACCGACGTGGGCCGGGGCGGCCCGTTCACGCTGGCCGCCACGCTCGTCATCCTGGGCGCAGTTGTGCTAACGCTGGGCGCCGGTTGGGTGCCGCTGCGGCGGCTCCTCCTGCCCCTGCTCCCGCCGGCGATCGCCAACCGCCTCCCGCCAGTGCCTGCGAGACCCTGACGAGACCATGACCAGCTTCTCCCCCCGCGAAATCGTCTCCGAGCTCGACCGCTTCATCGTCGGCCAGAAGGAGGCCAAGCGCGCGGTCGCCATCGCGCTCCGCAACCGCTGGCGGCGTCAGCAGCTGCCCGAGGGCCTCAAGGAGGAGGTGCTGCCCAAGAACATCCTGATGATCGGGCCGACGGGCTGCGGCAAGACCGAGATCTCGCGCCGCCTCGCCAGGCTCGCCGGCGCGCCGTTCATGAAGGTGGAGGCCACCAAGTTCACCGAGGTCGGCTACGTCGGCCGCGATGTGGATTCCATCGTGCGCGACCTGGTCGAGGTGGGCATCGGCCTCGTCCGTGAGAGCAAGCGCAAGGAGGTCCGGGCGCAGGCCGAGAAGAACGCCGAGGAGCGGATACTGGACGCTCTTGTCGGCGCGGAGGCCCGCTCGGACACGCGCGAGGCTTTCCGGCGCCGGCTGCGGGCCAACGAGATCAACGACAAGGAGGTGGAGGTCCACGTGGCGGAGAGCGGCCTGGGACTCCCCACCTTCGACATCCCCGGCGGCCAGGTTGGGATGATCAACCTGAACGAGATGCTGGGCAAGGCGCTGGGCGGCCAGCGGACCAAGCCGCGGCGGATGACGGTGGGACAGGCCTACGAGGTGCTGCTAGCGCAGGAGAGCGACAAGCTCGTCGACCAGGAGCAGATCGTGCAGGAAGCGATCCACGCCGTCGAGAACGACGGCATCGTGTTCCTGGACGAGATCGACAAGGTCTGCTCGCGCTCCGAGGGCGGACGCATCGGCGCCGACGTCTCGCGCGAGGGCGTGCAGCGCGATCTCCTGCCGCTGCTGGAGGGCACTACGGTCTCCACCAAGCACGGGCCGGTGAAGACCGACCACGTGCTGTTCATCGCCTCGGGCGCCTTCCACATGGCGAAGCCCGCCGACCTGCTGCCCGAGCTGCAGGGCCGGCTGCCGATCCGCGTCGAGCTCAAGCCCCTGACAACGGAGGACTTGCGCCGCATCCTGGTCGAGCCGGAGGCGAGCCTCATCAAGCAGTACATTGCCCTGATGGAGACGGAGGGCCTCCACCTCAAGTTCACCGAGGACGCCATCGACGCGCTCGCCGCGATGGCCGCGCAGGTGAATGAGACGGTGGAGAACATCGGCGCCCGCCGGCTGCAGACGGTGATGGAGCGGGTGCTCGACGAGATCTCCTTCGATGCCACCGACAAGGGCGGCGAGACCATCGCCATCGACGCGGCCTACGTGGAGTCGCGCATCGGCGACCTCGCCAAGAACGCGGATTTGAGCAAGTTCATCCTGTAAGCGGTGAGATGGTGAGTGGTGAGATGGTGAGTTTGGGACGGCGAATGAGCCGGAGCCGACCATCGGGGTGTCTCGTGTAGGCTCTCCTGCGGTTTGATTGTGCCGCGCTTGGCCCTTTGATGGTAGGATGCGTCATGCCCAATACCGTGCGCAAACCACCGCCGAGCATGACCGTCGCCGATTTCCTCGCCTGGCCGGGGGACGGGACGGGCCGCAAGTTTCAGCTGGTCGACGGGGAGGTGCGCGCCATGTCGCCCGCCTGCGCGGCGCATTCCGTAATTCAGGGCAATCTCGTCTATGAGCTGCGCCGCCCCATGCGCGAGCAGAGGATACGCTGTCTGGTTGGCCCCGAGCCCGGCGTTCTCACCCGTATCCGCGCCGACATCAACGTGCGCGTGCCGGACGTTGGGGTGACTTGCACGCGGCTCGCACCCGGTCAGCAGGTGTGGCCCGACCCGATCCTGTTGATCGAAGTCCTTTCGCCTGGGAACGCCGCCGACACATGGGAAAATGTCTGGTCCTACTGCACGATTCCCAGTGTGCAGGAGATCGCAATCGTCCACTCCGCGGGGGTGTTCGGGGAGCTTCTGCGGCGGGGGGCGGATGGCCATTGGCCTGAGGAGACCCAGAAGATCGAGCCGGGCGGCACGCTGTCGTTCGAAAGCATAGGGTTCAGCTGCCCACTTTCGGAGGTTTATGCCGGCACCCCTCTCGGGGATGAACCCACGCCCTAACCAGGCCAAGGACCCGCGTGGCCGAGCAACTGCACCGCATCGTCGTTGTCGGCGGAGGCGCCGGCGGGCTGGAGCTGGTGACCCGGCTCGGCAACCGGCTGGGGCGGCGCGGCAAGGCGCACGTCACGCTGATCGACCGGCGCAACACGCATCTTTGGAAGCCGCTGCTGCACGAGGTCGCCGCCGGCAGCATGGATCTCGGCATGCACGAGATCGACTACCTGGCCCAGGCGCACTGGCACCACTTCATCTTCCGCCTCGGCGGCCTGATCGGCATCGACCGGACGCGCCGCACGGTGCGGGTGGCGCGCTACCTCGACCAGGAGGGGCGCGAGATCATGCCGGAGCGGGAGTTCGGCTACGACACGCTCGTCATCGCCATCGGCAGCCTCACCAACGACTTTGGCACGCGCGGCGTGAAGGCGCATGCCATCCCGCTGGAGACGGCCGAGCAGGCGGAGCGCTTCCACACCCGGCTCGTCAACGCCTGCCTGCGTGCCAACACGCAGGTCGGGCCGCTGCTGCCCGGCCAGCTCAACGTGGCGATCATCGGCGCCGGTGCGACGGGGACGGAGCTGGCCGCCGAGCTGCACAAGACCACGCGCCAGCTGGTCGCCTTCGGCCTCGATCGCATCGACCCCGATAAGGACATCAAGATCCACCTGATCGAGGCCGCCCCGCGCATCCTGCCGGCGTTGCCGGAGCGGCTGTCAGAGGGCGCCGCGCGGCTCCTCGCCGGCCTCAAGGTGCAGGTCCACACCGGCGCGCTGGTGACCGAGGTGACCGCGGACGGCGTCGCGCTCGCCAACGGCACGGCGATCCCGGTGGAGCTGGTGGTGTGGGCCGCCGGCATCAAGGCCCCCGATCTCCTGAAGGACATCGCCGGCCTGGAGACCAACAAGCTCAACCAGCTGGTGGTGCGCCCCACCCTGCAGACCACGCGCGACGATGCCGTCTTTGCCTTCGGCGATTGCGCCGCCTGCCCGTGGCTCGGCCACAAGGGCCCAGGGGGAG
Organism: Hyphomicrobiaceae bacterium; assembly: GCA_049278815.1. Taxonomy (GTDB): domain Bacteria; phylum Pseudomonadota; class Alphaproteobacteria; order Rhizobiales; family Hyphomicrobiaceae; genus AWTP1-13. Next base: position 5,714 of record JBAPMW010000448.1, on the reverse strand, counting down.
GCAGCGTGCCGCCGCGCGCGCAGGCGGCGCACCAGCAGGCCTCGCATCTGGCCAGGCAGATCCCACGGCGCATCGCCGGCATGGCGCTCAAGGAGTGGCACTACCGCGATTTCGGCTCGCTCGTGTCGCTGGGCGAGTATTCCACGGTCGGCAACCTGATGGGCAAGCTGGTGGGCGGCAACCTGTTCATCGAGGGCTGGTTCGCCGGGCTCATGTACAAGTCGCTCTACAAGATGCACCAGCTCGCCCTGCACGGGCCGACCAAGGTGGCGCTGGATACGGCGGCGCGCGTCATCACGCGGCGCACCGAGCCGGTGGTGAAGCTGCATTGAAGGGGTCAGGCGGGCGACGGGTCGGGCCCGCAAGCGTCGCGCCGAACGTCGGGCCGGCCGTCGAGAGGCCGAAGCTTTTTGTGCGTGTGCGGCTCCTCCCCCGGCCTTCGCCGGGGCTGGCCCTCTCCCCGCAAGCGGGGAGAGGGGACCCAGGCGGCACATCGACCGGCGTCGGCGACCTCACGCCTTGGGCTGCGGCACGATGCGGATATAGGGCTTGGGCGCCTTCCAGCCGTCCGGATACTGCTTCCTGGCGTCCTCGTCGGACACCGAGCCGGAGATGATCACGTCTTCGCCCTGCTGCCAGTTCACCGGCGTCGCCACCTTGTGCTTGGCGGTGAGCTGGAGCGAGTCGATCACGCGCAGCACCTCGTCGAAGTTGCGGCCCGTGGTCATGGGATAGACCAGCACCAGCTTGATCTTCTTGTCCGGCCCGATCACGAACACGTTGCGCACCGTCTGGTTGTCGGCGGGCGTGCGCTTGGTCGGATCGCCCGAGACGCTGGCCGGCAGCATGCCGTAGAGCTTCGCCACGTTGTAGTCGGTGTCGCCGATGATCGGATAGTTGGGGGCGTGCCCCTGGGTCTCCTCGATGTCGGCGGCCCAGCCGGCATGCCTGTCGAGCGGATCGACCGACAGGCCGATGATCTTGACGCCGCGCCGGTCGAACTCGGGCCTGATCTTGGCCATGTAGCCGAGCTCGGTGGTGCACACCGGCGTGAAGTCCTTGGGGTGGGAGAACAGGACGGCCCAGGAGTTGCCGATCCAGTCGTGGAAGCGGATTTTGCCCTCCGTGGTGTCGGCCTCGAAGTCGGGGGCGGTATCGTTGATGGCAAGGGTCATGTCGCACCTCCAGTTTTGCTCGGCCGGCCGCATGGCAGCCGCCAAGGCGGGACTCCAACATATGGCCGCCGGAATCGGCCACAACAAGCAGAACTGCGAAGGGAAGAGAACCAAGTATTCCTGCTAAGCTTTGCACATGCCGCCCGCAGGTTCCAGCTCTTGCCGAGCTCCACGCGGAGGAGGGCTCTGGCACCGGAGGCGCAAACTGGGCAGTGAACCCGGCTCGTGCTCAAGCGTTGTCCAGGAAGGATGAGCGTAGGAGATAGGAGGCTGCCATGGCGCAGAGCACTCAGGAAAGGCCATCGGAGCGACTCGAGGGTATGGCCGACAAGGCGACCGAGCAGTTCAGGCACTATGCCGGCCGGGCCGAGGAGGTCGCCGGCCGGGTGGCCGAGCAGGGCCGCGACGCCGGCGAGCGCATGCAGGACGTGGCCGGCAACTTAAAGGGCGCTGTCGACAAGTCGATCAAGGATCAGCCGATGGCCACGCTCGCGTTGGCGGCCATAGCCGGCTTCGTCCTCGGCGCGCTGTGGAAGCGGTAGCAGCCAGGGCTCGGCCGTGCTCCAAGGTCTTGTCAACCACGTCAAGTCGGCAGCGGCTTCCTTCGTCGGACAGTACCTCGCCAGGGCGTCCGTTGCGGTCCCCTTCGTCGTCGCCTTCGGGTTCGCGACCGCCGCTCTCGGTCTGGAGCTGACGGCGCGGTTCGGTGCGACAAACGCCTTCTGGATGATGGCCGCCGGTTTCTGCGGCTTGGGTATCCTTGCCGCCCTGGTTGTCACCATGCGGGAGCGGGAGGCCGCGGCGGCAGAGGAGCATGAAGCCGACGAGAGCGGGCTCGCGGAGCTCGGCGATATGGCGTCGGAGGCGGCTGCCCAGGCCGCGGGCCGCCTGCCCCTAGGGCTGCTGGCCCCGTTGCTCGCGAGCCCCTCGACCTCCGCTTTTGCCGCCTTGCGGCTGCTCGGCCGGAACATGCCGCTGGTGCTGCTGCTCGCCTTTATCGTCCTGCTGTTCTGGCCAACCGAGGAGACCGCTGCCGAGGGAGAGCCCGCGGCGGATGCGCCAAGCGATCCGCAGGCGGCCCCGCCCGAGGAAGACCCGTGGCAGGAGGCCGCGTGATGCGCCGGGGGCCTAGGGGGTAGCAGCCCACCCCGGCGAAATCGGTCGTGAATGACAGCGTCAAACGGGCGGCGGAACGGCCGGCCGCATGAAGACGAAGTAGTAGTAGAGCAGTGCGGCGCCGATGATGGCTGCCGCCAGCAGTGAGATCAGCAGGACGGAAACCATGCTGCGGGGGCCTGTCCCCTGCCGCACCTTGACCGTGGTGGCGTCAGGGCGGTCAACCGGCTTGCCGTTGTCCATATCCATACCGTCTGGTCAGGAACGCAGGTCAGCGGAGCCCTCGCGCCAGATGTAATAGCCGGTGCGGCGCACGGCATTGGCGCAAGGCGGCTTGAATCGTGCAGCCGACGCTTGGGTTCCGTCCTATCCAGGTTTGCCGGGGGAACTTGCCCCCCTCCTCAACGGTTCAGCAGTAGGGTCGTCGCCTGCCCGCAAGTGTGTCTGCACTCCCCCGGCTCAAGGCCGCGGCGGCATCGTGCGGTGCTTGCGATGGGCAAGGCCACCGCCACTGCCTTCTTCGACCGCCGGCGCGCCCGGCACTCGGTTGACTTGAAGAGAAGAGGAGCGAGAGCCATGAAAGTGAAAGAAGCAATGACGCGCGATGTTCGCATCGCGAGCCCAAGCGAGACCATTCGTCAGGCCGCCCGGACCATGGCGGAGATCGACGCCGGTGCCATCCCTGTCGGCGAGAACGACCGGCTGGTGGGGATGATCACGGACCGGGACATTGCGGTGCGGGCCGTCGCGTCCGGCAAATCCCCAGACACGCCGATCCGGGACGTTATGAGCACGGAGGGCATCTGCTACTGCTTCGACGACCAGGAGATCGGCGAGGTCGCCGTCAGCATGGCGGATGTAAAGGTGAGGCGCCTGCCGGTCGTCAACCGCGACAAGCGTCTCGTCGGCATCCTCTCGCTTGGCGACATATCGCAGGCCGACAATCAGGGCCAGCCGGCCGGGGAAGCCCTGCGCGCTATCTGCGAGCCCGGCGGGCAGCACTCGCAATCCGGCGATGGTCAACTGCGGGCATGACCAGGGCGTTTTCCGTTTCACTTGCATCGCGCCGGCACTTGGAGGTGCATGCGGATCGACCCTCCGCCAACGTCATCCCGGCGCCGCTTGGGCCTGTAAAGGCCCAAGCGGGAACAGGCCGGGACCCATGCACCTAAGGACAGCTCGCGCCTCTCATTTCGTGCCCACGCGGCAGCCGCGGCGCCGTCACGCCTACGATCCGTTCCGTGAGCAATCTCGAAGGTGCATGGGTACCGGCCTGGACCCGCGAGCGCCCTGACGGGCGCCCGCGGCGCCGGGATGACGCAAGTGGGAGGCGTGCGGTTCTATGACCGCCAGGTCGGCGGTGCGTGCGGGCTGCTGCGCCTCGTATCGACTGGAAAGCGGTCTAGTCCTCCAGCTTCACTCCCGTCGTCCGTTCGTACCAGCGCACCACGTCGAGCACGCACGCGCCCTCGCCGAGCGCGGTGTCGGCGGTGCGCCAGAGCTGCTCGCCGAGCGCGCTCAGCGGTACGCCGAGCGCGTGCTCGTCGGCGAGACGGTTGGCGATCGATACGTCCTTCAGCATCAGGGCGAGCTTGAAGGCGTCGTCGAACCGGCGCTCGATCACCTGCGGGCCGAAGCGCACCTCGGAGGCGAAGCTGCGTGCCGTAGAGACGTTGATCACGTCGAGCATGGCGCGGGCGGAGAGGCCGTAGGCCTTGCCGATCAGCATGGCCTCCGCAGTGCCGAGCACGGTAAGCGCTGTAGCGAGGTTGTTGACCGTCTTCATGGCGTGCCCGCTGCCCACCGGGCCCAGGTGGAACACATGCCTGCCCATCAGCTCGAGCAGCGGGCGCACGCGCTCGAGCGTCGTCGGTTCGCCGCCGCACATGAACACCAGGGTGGCGCCGTGCGCGCCCTCCGACGCGCCCGACACGGGCGCATCGACCATCGCCACGTCCTGCTCGGCCAGCCGCGCCGCCGTCTCGCGCGTCAGCCACGGCTCGGCGGAGGAGGTGTCGATCAGGATCGAGCCGGGCTTGAACCCTGCCGCCAGGCCGTCCGGCCCGAGCACGCACTCGCGCACGGCAACCCCGTTTGGCAGCATGGTGAGGACCACCTCGGAGGCCTCCGCCACCGCCCGCGGCGAGGCGACGGCGCGCGCGCCCTTATGGCGGCGGGCCACCTTCCGGGCCGCCGCCGGGGCGATGTCATGGAGGGTGAGGGTGTGCCCGCCTTTGGCCAAGTGCCCCGCCATGGCGCTGCCCATCACGCCAAGTCCGATGAAACCGATGCGCATGGGGACGGTCCTCCATCCGTTGTCCTTATGCTGTTGCGGCCAGCGTAGCATGGCGATGCGGGCCATGAGCGAGCCGCGGTCCGGTTGCCTTCGGCACGATCAGATTGGGATTGCCGAGCCCCTGGCGTTCCTTGGGTAAAGGTGCGGCGGGGATCGCGTGGCAGCGATGTCACAAGAGCCTGATCATTGATACAGAAGACCTGACAACGCATAGCCGATTACGGCCGAATCACTGCATGTCCGTGGCCACGACGGGGGCCGCTCTCACGCCCCCGCGCAACTAAAAACGCGAGCCTCATAACATCAAGAATAAGGCCGCCGATGTGCTGCGTTCAACAAGACAGGATTTCGAGCAACATGAAGCGCATCATTCTGGGCGTCGCTGCCGCCCTCTTCCTCTCCGCTGGCCAAGCCGCTGCCGACGGTCTCCCCTCCAAGGGCCATACCAGAGCCTCCGACGACGCTCCGGTCAGCTGGCGGGGCTTCTACGTCGGCCTGAATGCCGGCCTCGCAACCGGCAATACCGACAGCGACCTTGGCCCTCTCACGTTCGAGTACGAGACCACCGGCGCGCTGTACGGCGCCCAGATCGGCTGGCTCGGACAGAGCGGCAATATCGTCTACGGCATCGAAGGGTCGTACTCCGGCTCCAGCGTCCAGGGCAGCGACGCGGGCTGCTTGGTCTTCGTTGTTGGCATCAACTGCAGCCGTGAGGTCAACTCGCTGGCCACCGTCGTTGGCCGTCTGGGGATCGCCTACGACCGCGTCCTGCTTTACGGACTGGCCGGCGTAGCTTGGGCCGATGTCGAGAGCAGCGCGAACCTGATCAATGCCGGCCTCGGCAGCATCTCCGGTAGCGCGACCCATGTCGGTTGGACCGCCGGCTTCGGCATTGAGTGGGCACTGTCGAGCCGCGTCTCAGCCAGGATCGAGTATGCGCACATCGATCTCGGCGACGAGACCCACGAGCTCGGCGGCGTGATCCCGCTCGACGTGAGCCTTGAGATGGATACGGTCCGCCTCGGTGTGAACGTCAAATTGGGGCATTGACCCCGCGCTCTTCGTATCGCGGATGACGGTCGTATGAAGAAGGGGTCAGGCCCAGAGGGTCTGACCCCTTCTCTATA
>JBAPMW010000447.1:0-12178 GCA_049278815.1 Hyphomicrobiaceae bacterium | reverse complement strand
CCCTAAATCCGCCCCGCCTCCACGGCGTGGCACGCCACCGCCCGCCCGGCGCGCTCCTTGAGGGCCGGCACCTCCATCCCGCACGGCTCGAACGCGTGCGGGCAGCGCGGGTGGAAGGCGCAGCCGGGCGGCGGGGCGACGGGGTTGGGGACCTCGCCCTCGATGGGGCGGCGCACCCGGCCCGCCATGGCGAGGTCGGGGAGCGCGTCGAGCAGCAGGCGCGTGTAGGGGTGGCGCGGGGCCTCGAACAGCTCCGCCGCCGGCGCCATCTCCACGATGCGCCCCAGGTACATGACGCCGATGCGGGTCGCCATGTGGCGCACCACGGCCAGGTTGTGGCTGATGAACAGGAAGGTGAGCCCCAGCCGGTCCTGCAGATCGCGCATCAGGTTCAGGATCTGCGCCTGCACTGACACGTCGAGCGCGCTGGTCGGCTCGTCGCACACCAGGAACTCCGGGTTGGAGGACAAGGCGCGCGCGATGCAGATGCGCTGGCGCTGGCCGCCGGAGAACTCGTGCGGGTACTTGGCGCCGTCGGCCGGGTCGAGGCCGACGAGGCGTAAGAGCTCAGCGACGCGGTGCTCCGTCTCGCCCCTGTCCCTGGCGAGGCCGAACGCATGAATCGGGTCGGCGACGATGCGCGCCACGCGCCAGCGCGGGTTGAGGCTGGCGAACGGGTCCTGGAAGATCATCGCCAGGCGCTGGCGCAGCCTCTGCCGCTCCCGGCGTCGCGCCGGTGCCCACATGTCGATGCCGTCGATGCTGACGCTGCCGGCCGTGGGCGGCAGGAGGCCGACGGTCATGCGCGCCAGCGTCGACTTGCCCGAGCCGGACTCGCCCACCAGCGCCAGCGTCTCGCCGCGGGCGATACTGAAGGAGACATCCGTCACGGCGCGCAGCAGCGCCCGCGGCTCGCCCGCCAGCACACGCTCCAGCCAGGGCTTGGATACGTCGAAGGCGCGCGTGAGGCCGCGAGCCTCGACCAGCGGCGGCGTGCTCATGTTTCCGCCCCAGCCGGCTCGACCGGAGGCTCGGCGTAGAGCCAGCACGCCGCCTCCACTTCCGACGTAATGGCGATGCGCTCCGGCCGCTCGCGGCGGCAGCGGTCGAAGGCCTGCCCGCAGCGCGGGTGGAACGCGCATCCCGCCGGGATCGCCCCCAGGCGCGGCATGGCGCCGGGGATCTGGGCAAGGCGCGGCGCGCGCGCCGCAACAGGCGGAATGGCGGCCATCAGTCCGCGCGTGTAAGGATGGTGCGGGCTCAGCACCACCTCGCGCAGCGGGCCGATCTCGACGATGCGGCCGGCGTACATCACCGCCACGCGGTCGGCCATCTCGGCGATCACGCCCATGTCGTGGGTGACGAGCATCACCGCCGTGCCCCGCTCCCTGCACAGCCGCTTGAGAAGGGCAATGATCTGGGCCTGGATGGAAACGTCGAGCGCGGTGGTGGGCTCGTCCGCAATCAGCAGCCCGGGCTCGGCGCACAGCGCCAGGGCCAGCACCACGCGCTGGCGCATGCCGCCCGAGAGCTCGTGCGGATAGCTGTCGATGCGCACTTGAGCGCCCTGGATGCCGACCTCCTGGAGCAGGGCAACGGCCCGCGCCCGCGCCGCGCCAGCCGACACGTCGGAGTGGGTACGGATCGTCTCGACGATCTGGTCGCCGATGCGATAGAGCGGGTTGAGGCTGGTCAGCGGGTCCTGGAACACCATGCCGATGCGGCGACCCCGCACCTTGCGCATCGCCTCGGCCGGCAGGCTGTCGATGCGCTCAGCCCTGAGCCGGACCTCGCCGCCGAGGATGCGCCCCGGCGGCTCGATCAGGCCGATGACGGCGGCGCCGGTGAGCGACTTGCCGGCGCCCGATTCGCCCACCACGCCCAGCACCTCGCCGGCGGCGATGTCGAAGGAGACGCCATCCACCGCGATGAGCGTCCCGCGCCGCGTCGGGAACCCCACCTGCAGATTGCGGACGGACAGGACCGGCTCGGCCATGCTCACCCGTCAGTCGCTGTCGCCGACGCCCGACGACGCCCGACGACGCACGCCTCGCGCTGGATCGATGCGAGGCGCGTGCCACAACGTCCCCTCCCCCCTTGCGGGGGAGGGACAGGGTGGGGGGGATTGCAGAACGTCTGAGGTCGGGAGTCCCCCGACCCCTAGCCCCTCCCCGCAAGGGGGAGGGGGATCCCGTCGAGTCCGCTTCACGGTTGGCGCTCCATTGCCACCCTCTACTTCGCCGCGATGAACTTCACGTGCACCTGGTTCTCCGGCGAGACCGGAATATCGAGGTCGCGCGTCATGGCGTAGGCCAGCATCTGGTGATGGATGGCGACATAGTTCACCTCGGCCGCCAGCGTGGCCCAGATCCTGGCGATGGCGGCGTTGCGCTTGACCGGATCCACCTCGCTGGTGAGGCTGCGGATCGCCGCGTCGACCTCAGGGTTGGAATAGCGCGTGGCGTTCCAGCCACCCTCGCTCTTCGTGCGGCTGTGGTAGAGGAACGAGAAGACGTAGTGCGAATCGTAGGTCGGCACGCCCCAGCCCAGGAGATAGAGCTCCGTCTCCGGCGGCTCCTTCTGGATCAGAGTGAAGTGCGGCCCCTTGGGCTGCGCCACCAGGTTCACCTTGATGCCGACCTTGGCAAGCATGGCGGTGGCCGCCGTGCAGATGGCCGCGTCGTTGATGTAGCGGTCGTTGGGGCAGTGCAGGGTGACGGAGAAGCCGTCGCCGTAGCCGGCCTCCTTCAGCAGCGCGGCCGCCCTGGGGAGGTCGACTTTGGGCAGCGTGTCGAGCTCCCTGGTGTAGCCGTTCACGAACGGCGGCGCGATGATGCCGGCCGGCACCGACTGGCCGCGCATGACGGCGCGCTTGATGGCCTCGCGGTCGATGGCCATGTTGAAGGCTTGGCGCACGCGCTTGTCGGCGAACGGGTTCTTGCCCTTGATATTCGAGGTCTTCAGCTCCGGCGACGCCACGTCCATGCCGAAAAAGATGGTGCGGTTCTCCGGCCCGAAGTTGACCTTCAGGTTGGCCGTCTTCTGCAGGCGGTCGATGTCCTGCGGCGGCACGTCCTGGACGAAGTTGACCTGACCCGAGAGCAGCGCCGCGACGCGCGTAGAGTCGTTCTTGATCACCGAGTAGACGATGTCGGTGATGCCGAGCGGCACCTCGCCGTTGCCCCAGTAGGCCGCGTTGCGCTCGAGCACGGTCCTCACGTCCTGCTGGCGCGAGACGAGCTTGTAGGGGCCGGTGCCGTTGGCGTTGCGAACGGCGAAGTTGTCCACCTTGGCCTTGTAGTCCTGCACGGTGATGGTGTTGTTGGCCTCGCTCCACTCCTTATCCATCATGTAGAGGTTGGTGAGGTAGGCCGGCAGCAGCGGATTCGGCCCCTTGGTCTTGATGTGCACCGTGTGGTCGTCGACCTTGCTCACGGTGTCGATCGAGGTGAGCAGGCCCTTCATGTCGGAGGTGGGCTGCCGTGCGCGGTTAAGGGAGAACACCACGTCGTCGGCATTGAACGCATTGCCGTTGTGGAATTTCACGCCTTGGCGCAGCTTGAACTCCCACACCGCCGGGTCGTCGGTGACCTTCCACGAGACAGCCAAGGTGGGATGGATCTTGCCAGCGTGATCCCGCAGGAGAAGCGGCTCGTAGAGCTGGTGCAATAAAGTGTGGGTCGGCCCCTCGTTCTGGGCGTGCGGGTCCAGCGTCAGGGCATCGCCCGTGCGGGCCCATTTCAGCGTGCGGGCATCGGCCCCGGCTGCTGCGAGCGCGAGCACCGCGAGTGCCGCCAAGACCTTGAGGATCGAGCTCATACCGCCTCCATCAGTTCGACTTGCCGTAGGGCGGATTAGCGAAGCGTAATCCGCCGTTACCGGTGAAATGGCGGATTACGGGCTTCGCCCCAATCCGCCCTACGGCCTATGACCTTCATACTACCGAAGTTTAGGATTGAGCGCATCGCGCAGCCAGTCTCCGAGCAGGTTGACAGCCAGCGCCAGCAGGGCGAGCGCAATGCCGGGAAAGGCGACCATCCACCACGACCCCGAGAACAGAAACCTGTTGCCGATCTCGATCATGGTGCCGAGCGAGGGGGCGGTGGGCGGCAGACCGACGCCGAGGAAGGACAGCGTCGCCTCGGTAATGATGGCGAGGGCCAGGTTGATGGTAGCGATCACCAGCACCGGGCTCATGACGTTGGGCAGGATGTGCTGGAACATGATCTTGAGCGGGCTGAGGCCGATGAGCCGGGCCGCCTCGACGTACTCCTTGTTGCGCTCGACCAGCGTCACGCCGCGCACCGTGCGTGCATACTGCACCCAGAAGGCGAGCCCGATCGAGATCACCAGCACCCAGAGCCTCCCGCTCTCGAGGCTGTGCTCCTTGAGCAGCGCCAGGGCCACACCGTCGATCAGCAGGGCGGTGAGAATGGCCGGGAAGGTGAGCTGCACGTCGGCCACGCGCATGATGACGCTGTCGGTGCGGCCGCCGGCGTAGCCGGCCACCAGCCCGAGCGTCACGCCCAGCGCCGCCGCCAGCAGCACGGAGGCGACGCCGATGATGAGGGAGGCTCGGGTGCCATAGAGGATGGCCGAGAGGATATCGCGGCCCTGGTCGTCGGTGCCGAGAAGAAAGCGGCCGTCGCCGCCCACCACCCAGGCGGGCGGCAGGTTGGCATCGATGAGGCTGAGCGACTTGAGGTCGTAAGGGTCGTGCGGGGCGATCAGCGGCGCGAGGAACGCCGCTCCGACCAGCGCCGCCACAACCACGGCCGCGGCCACCACCAGCTTGGAGCGGGTGAAGCTGTGGAAGAGGTCGCTGTCGGCGATGCGCCGTAGGTTGGGTCGAGCGTTAGCGAAGACCCAACGCGGAAAAGGTGCCTTGCTTGTATGTGTTGGGTCTGCGCTTCGCTTGACCCAACCTACGATACCCCTCATGCCCCGCGCCCCATGCGGATGCGCGGGTCGATGCGCACGTAGACGAGGTCGACGATGAGGTTGATGCTCACGAACAGGAACGCGACCAGCATGAGATAGGCGGCCATGACGGGGATGTCGGCGTGCTGCACCGCCTGTATGAACATGAGGCCCATGCCGGGCCACTGGAACACCGTCTCGGTGATGATGGCGAAGGCGACGATGCCGCCGAGCTGCAGGCCGATCATGGTGATGACCGGCACCAGCGTGTTCTTCAGCGCGTGGCCGAAGTTGATGGCGTGCTCGGACAGGCCGCGGGCGCGGGCAAACTTGATGTAGTCCGTGCGCAGCACCTCCAGCATCTCGGCGCGCACCAGCCGCGTCACCAGCGTCATCTGGAACAGGCCCAGTGTGATGGCCGGCAGCACCAGCGCCTTGAGCCCCGAGGCCGTCAGCAGCCCCGTGCGCCAGAAGCCGAGGTCGACCGCCTCGCCTCGCCCGAACGACGGCAGCACGTTGAGCCAGACGGCGAATACATAGATGAGCAGGATGCCGATCAGGAAGGTGGGGAGCGAGATGCCGACGAGGGAAACCGTGAGGAACGCCTTGGACAGCCAGCGGTCACGATGGATGCCCGTATAGACCCCCATCGGGATGCCCACGGCCACAGCCAGCAGCGCGGCGGCCAGCGCCAGCTCTATCGTTGCCGGCAGGCGCTCGGCGATCAGGCCGATGACGGGCTGCTTGATCTGATAGGAGATGCCGAAGTCGAGCCGCGCCGCGTTGCCCACGAAGCGCGCGAATTGCACCAGCACCGGATCGTCGAGACCGAGGTCGCGGCGGATGGTCGATCGGTCCTCCATGCTGGCATCCTGGCCCACCATCTGGCTGACGGGGTCACCGACATAGCGGAACAGCGCAAACGCGATCAGCGCCACGGCCAGCATGACCATGATCGCTTCGAGGAGGCGCCGGATGGCAAAGGCGAGCATGGCGCATACTCCCCGATCCCGCGACGAAGCGCCAGCGGCAGGGTATCCATGCGATGGTGGGATGATTGATCCCTGTCAAAGCACGGCACCGGCAAGGCTCTAACCTTCAGTAATGCCAAAAGAGGAGGCAGCTATGATGTGGTGGGATTACGGCTCAGGGCCGTGGTACGGCATGATCTTTGGCCCGCTGATGATGCTCGGCTTCATCGTCCTGACGGTGTTGATCGTCGCGTGGGCATTGCGAGCGGCCGGTTTCGTGAGGCAGCCTGATCCGCAGGCGAAAACGGCGTTGGACGTGCTCAAGGAGCGCTTCGCGCGTGGCGAAATTGACCCCGCCGATTATGAGGCACGAAGAAAGCTATTGGCCGACTCCTGAACCAGACTGACGCAGTCCACGTGGGCCGCGGCACGGGGGGTTAGGCTGATTTTTGCGATTTCCCGCACGGGCAATTTCACGTATTGGGCTTGGGCAGCATGAGCGCTCCAGGGACCCATTTGCATGCCGGCCAGTGCCAGAGCCGCGAACAAGGACCTCATCAGGGGCACCACGGGTGACTGGGAGGCCGTCATTGGCCTGGAGGTGCACGCGCAGGTTGCCTCCAAGGCAAAGCTCTTCTCGGGTGCTTCCACCGCCTTCGGCGGCGAGCCGAACTCCCACGTGTCGCTGGTGGACGCGGCCATGCCGGGTATGCTCCCGGTCATCAACGAGGCGTGCATCGCCCAGGCGGTGCGCACCGGGCTCGGCCTCAACGCCCAGATCAACCTGGTGTCGGTGTTCGACCGCAAGAACTACTTCTACCCCGACCTGCCGCAGGGCTACCAGATCAGCCAGTACAAGCAGCCGATCGTCGGCGAGGGCGTGGTCGAGGTCGATGTGGACGGCGAGACCGTCACGGTGGCCATCGAGCGGGTGCACCTGGAGCAGGACGCCGGCAAGCTGATCCACGACCAGCACGCCGAGTATTCGCTGGTGGACCTCAACCGCGCCGGCGTCGCCCTGATGGAGATCGTGTCGAAGCCCGACATGCGCTCATCCAAGCAGGCGCAGGCATACGTGACCAAGCTGCGCTCCATCCTGCGCTATCTCGGCACCTCCGACGCCGACATGGAGAAGGGCAACCTGCGGGCCGATCTCAACGTGTCGGTGCGGCGGGCGGGCGACCCCGAGCTCGGCACCCGCTGCGAGATCAAGAACGTCAACTCGATCCGCTCCATCGGCCAGGCCATCGACTACGAGGCGCGCCGGCAGGTGGATATCCTGGAGGACGGCGGCACCATCAGGCAGGAGACGCGCCTGTTCGATTCCGACAAGGGCGTGACGCGCTCCATGCGCTCCAAGGAGGAGGCACACGACTACCGCTACTTCCCCGACCCCGATCTGCTGCCGCTGGAGCTGACGCAGGATTACGTGGACGGCCTGCGCAAGGGCCTGCCGGAGTTGCCCGACGCGAAGAGAGAGCGCTTCGTCAAGCAATACGGCCTCTCGGCCTACGACGCCGGCGTGCTGACAGCGGAGCGCGAAAGCGCCGAGTTCTTCGAGGCCGTGGCCAAGGGCCGGGACAGGGTCGTGGCGGAGCCGCGCGACGGAAAGCTCGCGGCCAACTGGGTGATCAACGAGCTGTTCGGCCGTCTCAACAAGGATGGCCTGGAGATTGGCGCCAGTCCGGTCTCGGCCCAGCAGCTCGGCGGCATCATCGATCTCATCGCCTCGGGCGCCATCTCCGGCAAGATCGCCAAGGACGTGTTCGAGATCGCCTGGAGCGAGCCCGGTGCCGATCCGGCCGACATCGTCGAGAAGCGCGGCTTGAGGCAAGTCACCGACACCGGCGCCATCGAGGCCGCCGTCGACGCGGTGATCGCGGCCAACCCCGACAAGGTGGAGCAAGCCAGGGCCAAGCCGCAGGCGGTCGGCTGGTTCGTCGGCCAGGTGATGAAGGCCACCGGCGGCAAGGCCAACCCGCAGGCGGTCAACGAGCTGCTGAAGAGGAAGCTGGGGGTCTGAGCGCGGCAGAGTCGCAGGTTGGGGTCATCGCTGCGCTGCATCGGCCACTATTCGTCATCTCCGTAAGCGTAGATGTCGAATTCTAACTTCGCTCCGATCTGTGCAAGACGCACGACCTGCTCGGACGTGATGCCCATGCCCTGGTTCCAGCCGGTCATGTGAATGCCAAACCGGAGCTGAATGTCGTATCTGGCCCCCAGCTCGCGCCAAACCGCAGGGCCCTCCGGCAGCTTCCGAAGCACTCGGTCGATGACGGCTTCCGACGGCTCGTTGAAGCCACGCTCCTCTAAGCGCGGCGGCCCCAGCCACTTGCCACTCCGCCGCTTTGGCCGCTCGCCGCGACGGTGGGCTTTGGTCGGAGCGACGCCCAGAGTGCGGGTGATCTCCTCGGGGTCCAGCTCCTCGCCGTAAATCGCGAGCGTGACGCCCACCTCGCCGACCGGACCACCAACCTCAGCCAAGACTCGGGACAGTTTGCTCGGAATGGCACCACCTTCGATCGGTCGGACTCCTCGTCTCCCAACGCACTCCCCTTACGTCTCGCCGTAGCCGCGACGTGCTGCGCGGTCTCGGGCTTGATCGCCGCTGCAGCAACCACTATGTTCTAATGTATGAACATATCGCGGAGGATGCACAATGTCCATCACGACGCTGTCCAGTCGCGAGTTCCAGCAGAATGCCAGCCAAGCGCAGAGGGCAGCGCAGGATGGCCCCGTGTTCATTACCAGCCGGGGCAGACCCGTGCATGTTCTGCTGAGCATCGAGGAGTACCGGCGAATCACGGGGGAGCGCCGCAACATTGTCGACGCGCTTGCCATGCCTGGGCTGTCGGATATCGACATAGAGTTTCCCCGCTTGCGCGACCTGCCTCGCGACGTCGATCTCGACTGATGTTTATTCTCGACACCAATGTCATCTCTGAGGTGCGCAAGGCTGGTGATGGCAGGGCCGACGCAATGGTCACGGCGTGGCTTTCCAGCGTCGATGCAGCAAGCTTCTATCTTTCAGCCATCACGCTCATGGAGCTCGAACTGGGGACGCTGCGCCTCGAGAGACGAGATCCGACCCAAGGCGCGAGACTGCGCAAGTGGCTGGATGGCTACATCCTTCCCGAGTTCTCCAACCGGACGCTGCCCGTTGATTCTGCCGTAGCGCTGCGTTGCGCCCAGCTTCATGTACCTGATCCTCGCTTGGGAAGTGATGCCTACATTGCCGCCACGGCGCTGGTGCATGGAATGACTGTTGTGACGCGCAATGTGACCGATTTCGAGCCGACCGGGGTCCGCCTGCTCAATCCCTGGGATGCCTAGACTTATCGACGCATGCGCGCACTCAAGCTGCAGGCGGGCGTCAGCCGCTCCACCTGGGTGTCAAAGCAAGAGCAGGTCGATCTCGGTGCTCGCCAGGTGCTCGCCACCGCGTTGCCGCAATTGACTTCCGCCGCCCGTGGGGCGGGTGTATAAGCCGCGCCCATTCGCCCGCGCTGCCCCCGCGGTCGGCAGCAGTTCGAGAGCTAGCGACAATGGCCCCACCAGCGGCCGCGGCGCCCGGTGCCTCCTCCGGGCACGACCCCGAGGGAAAGCGCTTCTGGGCCCTCGCGCTGGGCTCCATCGGCGTCGTCTACGGCGACATCGGCACCTCGCCACTCTACGCTCTGAAGGAGGCCGTGAAGGCGGCAACGGAGCGGGGCTCGACGGGTGAGGCGGTGCTCGGCATCCTGTCGCTGATGACCTGGACGCTCATTCTCATTGTCACGCTCAAGTACGTGGTGATCCTGCTCAACGCCGACAACAAGGGCGAGGGCGGCACCTTCGCGCTGATGGCGCAGGGGCAATCGGTGGCCAGGCGCAGCGCGCCGCTGATCCTCGCACTGGGGGTGGCCGGGGCCGCGTTCTTCTATGGCGATGCCTTGATCACGCCCGCCATCTCCGTGCTGTCGGCGGTGGAAGGCCTCACGTTGATCGCCCCGCAGATGCAGTACGCCGTGCTGCCAATCACGGTGGCGATCCTGGTGGGGCTCTTCAGCATCCAGTCCCGGGGCACCGCCAAGGTGGCGCAATTCTTCGGCCCCATCACGCTTGTCTGGTTCATCGCGCTTGCCATCGGCGGCCTGGTCCATCTGATCGACGACCCGCGCGTCTTCATGGCGCTCAATCCCTGGCTGGGGATCGAGTTCATCCTGTCGCACGGCATGTTGGGCCTGGTGGTGATGGGGTTCGTATTCCTGGTCGCCACCGGCGCCGAGGCCCTCTACGCCGACCTCGGCCATTTCGGCCGCAAGCCGATCCAGGCGGCTTGGCTGACCGTCGTCCTGCCCGCGCTGCTGCTCAACTACTACGGGCAGGGCGCGCTCGTGCTGGCCCACCCCGAGGCGATCGAGAACCCGTTCTATCGGCTGTACCCCGGCTGGGCGCTCATATTCATGGTGCCGCTGGCGACAGTGGCTACGGTCATTGCCAGCCAGGCGGTCATAACCGGCGCCTTCTCGTTCACGCGCCAGGCCATCCAGCTCGGGCTCATTCCGCGGCTGGAGATCCGCCACACTTCGGAGAGCGTGGCGGGTCAGATCTACCTGCCGCGCGTCAACCAGATCCTGCTCGTCGGCGTGCTGTTCGTAACCTTGAGCTTCCGCGAGTCGGGCGCCCTTGCAGCGGCCTACGGTCTCTCCGTGACCGCCACCATGGTGATCGACAGCCTGATGGCGTTCTTCGTCGTGTGGCGCTACTGGGGCTGGCCGATGTGGAGGGCGGCCGCCGTGATGGTGCCGCTGCTCCTCATCGAGTACGCGTTCCTCGCCGCCAACCTCCTCAAGATTCCCGAGGGCGGCTGGCTGCCGCTTACCATCGCCGCGATGATCGGCCTTGCGGTGTGGACCTGGGTGCGCGGCACCAAGAGCCTCGCCAAGGCCACGCGCAAATCCGAGGCCGAGCTCGACTGGCTGGCGCGCAAGCTCGACGCCAAGCCGCCGGACCGCGTGCCGGGCACGGCCGTATTCTTCACCGGCGATCCCAACTTCGCCCCGACCTCGCTGATGCACAACCTCAAGCACAACCGCGTGCTGCACGAGCGCAACATCATTCTCACCATCAAGACCGAGGACGTGCCGCGCGTGCAGCGCCACGAGCGCATCGAGATCGACAAGGTGGCAGACACGTTCATCCGCGTGGTGGCGCGCTACGGCTACATGGAGACCCCGAGCGTGCCCAAGATCGTCGAGCACTGCCGGCGCAAGGATCTCAACATCGACATGGCCGCCACCTCGTTCTTCCTGTCGCGGCGCTCGCTCAAGGCGACGCTGAAATCGGAGATGCCGCGCTGGCAGGAGTTGTTCTTCATCTGGCTCGCCGGCCGCGCCGAGGATGCCACCGAGTACTTCCGTATCCCCAACGACCGGGTGGTGGAGGTCGGCACCCAGGTCATGGTGTGAGGCCCCGCTGCCCGGCCCGTCGTTGTTCACGCTGCCGTGACTGCCTTGCCTCAGAATTACCGCTAGCAATCGCTCTCATAGGCTCGCGCTGGGGAGCGGTATCCGCAAACAGCTGGAGGAGAACGCATGGTGAAGCGTAGCGCAATGCGGTGGCTGATGGCCTTGGCCGCCGTCTTGACGGTTGCAGCATTCACCCCCCAGGGTTCCTGGGCGGTGGGCGACCCGCCGCCGGAGGACAAGCCCAAGCCGAAACCCAGGCCCAAGCCTAAGCCTAAGCCCAAGCCTAAGCCCCCGAAGGACAGCTCCCTTAACCAGGACCAAAGCTACAGCCTCGGCTACTGGCAGGCCAAGAGCGGCGAATACGGCACCGCCCTTGCGACGCTGCAGTCGGCGCCCGACCAGGGCGATCCGCGCGTGCAGACCATGATCGGCTTCACCCTGCGCAAGCTGGGCCGGGTGGACGAGGCGTTCGGCTACTACTTCAAGGCCCTCGCCACCCGTCCTGAGGCGACGACGACCCGCCAGTATCTCGGCGAGGCGTACCTCCAGATCGGCGACCCGGTGCGAGCCAGGGAGCAGCTGGCGGAGATCGCCAAGCGCTGCGGCACCGCCTGCGAGGACTACACGGCGCTGGCGGAGGAGATCGGCAAGCACGCGGGTTAAGCGTAGTTCGGCGTAGGTTGGGTCTGCTTGACCCAACCTGCGACCTACGGCCTCGCGACCTCCGTCGACAGCGTTAGCAGGAAGGCCACCAGATCGGCCTTCTCCTGCGCGCTCAGGCGGAGGTCGCGGCTGATATGGGGCGCGAGCCCAGGTCTGGAGACAAACCCGCCGGCG
>JBAPMW010000446.1:0-3255 GCA_049278815.1 Hyphomicrobiaceae bacterium | reverse complement strand
ACGTGTGGTTGATCCGCGCGAAGCTGCAGCTGGAGAGGCGCACGCGCGACCTGGCGCTCTTCAATCTCGCCATTGATAGCAAGCTGCGCGGCTGCGACCTCGTCGCGCTCCGCGTCGACGACGTGGCGCCGAAAGGCTCCGCGGTTGATCGTGCCAACGTGCGTCAACGGAAGACGGGGCGGCCCGTGCGGTTCGAGTTGACAGAGGTGACCCGGCAGGCTCTAGACGACTATCTGCGGGCGAGCGGCAGGAGGCCAGGGCAGTGCCTGTTCCTGGGCCGCCGCGGCCCTGATCAACATTTGACGACGCGGTAGTACGCGCGCCTTGTGTCCCAGTGGGTGAGTGGCATCGGCCTCGATCCGCTGAAGTACGCCACGCATTCCATGCGTCGGACCAAGGCAACCCTGATCTACCCGCGAACGGGGAACCTCCGAGCGGTGCAACTTTTGCTCGGCCATCTGCGGATTGAAAGTACGGTGCGATACCTCGGGGTCGAGATAGATGACGCGCTGGACATTGCAGAGAAGATCGAGGTTTGAAGCATCAGGGCGGAGTGGTGCTTAGCTCCGCTCGACCTCGAACGGTGGGGACCGACGCCGGAAGGCGTCGACTCACCGTTCGACGTTTCGATCCGCGAATGGAATTGACGATGCTCCGGGACAGGTGGAACGCTGCGGACGGGCGACCCGCACGAGCCGGAGCACTGAGATGGCGACCGACGACTGGACCCCACTGCCTTCGCTCTGGCCGGAGCCAGCCGCATCGAGAACGATCGGCAAGTACGAGTTGCTGGTCTTCACCCAGGACGGGGTGCCGACGTGGGAAGTTCGGTATGATGTGCGGCAATCGCCGGCGCGCGGCTCTGATTTGATCGTAAGCGGTACCGCCGACAGCTTCGATGCTGCCAAAGCCGCGGCAATGCACGAGGCATCGATACTGACGGCGGCGAAGCCCAGTGAGCGATGAACGCGATGTAGGTCGGCACCGAGATACGGCTGAGGGCGTGTGCCTGTCAGCTGCCTCACCAGCACCCCTTCAACACTTCGTGATCAGTCGACTGATCGGATCGACTGCTTGACCCCTCCATAGCCGACCACCTCGGAAGGCCGCCATCACGGGGCAAAGGTGCCACAACCTGCCTTGAGCATGCGCAGTATGATCCGTGGCGCGGCGGGCTGCAGGCACGAGCCGGACGGGGTGCTGGCATCTGGAACGAGGTCATGCACTGCCAATTGCGGTCGTCGCGTCAGCGATCGCGGATCGCAGGGTAGTCCTCTGAACGGCAAATTCCGATCCATTCCGTCTCGGTTGGCATGTCAGCTCGCAAAGGTGCAATCGTCATCTTTTGGATCAGCAGGGGTACCGCGCCTTTGAACTGCAAGACGCCAACGTGCTTATACCCGTGTTGCAAGCTATCGACGGCGTAACGCCCGTCTGCGAAGGCAAGCACGACAGCAAGGTCCACCGGCTCGCAACTTTGAGGGCCGCCATAGCGAAAGACCACGTCATACCTGGCTGGGAGAGGCACATCCGCGTAACAGTAGCCCAAAACGACAGCTACCGGGGCCGGCGCATCGGACGCGTCGCCGGATATGAACGGATGGGCATCCGTGGCCGATAGGCGCGACCAAGCGATCAAGAACCTATCAGCGGGCGGCACGTTCTGTTCGGCTCGCATCGAGTAATCAGCCTCGCGACGACATGAGAGCAGGCTACCAATGAGGAGCTTCGGCAACAACGAGTCACGAGCGCATAGTGATGGGCTTGCGATGCTGCGTCGCGTTTCGCGGCTCAACCGACTGCCCACCGAGCCGCATCGCAGATTTTTTACCAGATGACTTCACTTAGGTGCTCTTCCTCGTCCAATCGGTCAATCTCGAACCCTGTAAAATCGGTCCGCGACACCACTCCGAGGATCTTTTCTTTCTTGACCACTGGAAGATGCCGGAAACCTCCGTTGTCCATGGCGCGCAGCGCATCAATCGCGGAGCCGTCGGGCGTGATCGTCATAGGGCTCCTCGTCATCGCCGTCGCCAGCGGGGTGCACCCCGCGTTCTCGTCACTCGCCAGGACGTGCACTGCGTCACGGCCAGTAAATATGCCTGACAAACGCTGCTGCTGGTCCACAACAAGGATGGACCCCTTCTTGTGCCTCCACATGGATCGGCATGCTTGCTGGACCGTGTAATTTTCCGCACCTACTAGCGGCCTCTGCCCTTCAATGATTTCTGCGATCCC
Source organism: Hyphomicrobiaceae bacterium (assembly GCA_049278815.1). Classification (GTDB taxonomy): domain Bacteria; phylum Pseudomonadota; class Alphaproteobacteria; order Rhizobiales; family Hyphomicrobiaceae; genus AWTP1-13. Next base: position 1,017 of record JBAPMW010000446.1, on the reverse strand, counting down.
TCGAAACGTTCTCGGCGACGCGCTCGCCGGCCCCATGTATCGCCAGAGATATTCCTCGAATTCCATGCCCTTGAGATCACCCCGCGAAACTACTCCCTTGATATTTCCATCCTCGGTCACCGGAACATGCCGGAAGCCACCCTCGCTCATCGCACGCAGCGCATCAATTGCGCCGCTATTGGGCGCAATCGTAATGGGCTTGCGCGTCATCGCTTTCGCCAGTTTGGTGCCCCCGGCGTCCTTGGCTTTGGCCAGCAGTCGCACGGCGTCGCGACCGGTGAAGATTCCGCTCAGGTGCTGCCGCCGGTCAACGACGAGCACCGACCCGCTCCGGCGTTCCCACATGCATCGGCACGCCTGCCGAACGTTCTCGTCTCCAGAGAGCACCAGCGGCTTCTGGTCTTTGACAATGTACGACAGCTCTCGATTGGTCATGGCGAACACCGGGGCCGTATGGCTTTCGTAAAGGACCTCCCTCCACCGCGAGATTGTCTGCGACCTGCCTCAACGAGGGCAGGCAATGTACGATGGTGATCCTGCCAAAACGACAAGATCATGTTGATCTTCGAAAACGATAAGATCTTTGACGCGTCCTGGCGAGGGCGACCCGGGAGGAGCGTTTACGCGCAACCTTCAGCTCGTTTCGACAACCCGCTGGTGCTGCACTGCACCCAACGGCGCCCGGATTGGGTCACAACCTGCCCCATCGTGGCGTTCACGCCGCAGCCTTGCCGCACCCCGCATGCGGCTTCGTCACGCGGTCCGTCGATGCCGGATACTGGGCGAGCTTGGCCGCGGGCCGTACCGGGCGGCGGACCAGCTCGCCGCCGCAGTTGGGGCAGCGGCCGTTGGGGAGGCGGTGGGCGGCGCAGTCGGTGCAGAAGGTGCACTCGAACGAGCAGATGAGCGCGTCGGGGGCATCGGGCGGCAGGTCCCTGTCGCAGCACTCGCAGTTGGGTTTGAGCTTGAGCATCGGGGGACTCCTGGTATGGGCGTAGGGCGGATTAGCCTCTAAAC
>JBAPMW010000445.1:0-1758 GCA_049278815.1 Hyphomicrobiaceae bacterium | reverse complement strand
GGCCTGCTCGCTGCGCAGTCGCCACACCGTGCGGCCGTCGGCGTCCTGCACCTCCTCAAGGCGGCCCGCCAGACCCTCCTTGACGAGGTTGTACCAGCAGTCGGACGGAGGCTTCTGCGCGCCCTCGAAGCCTGCCACGTAGAGGCGGTCGCGGGCGCGGGTTAGGGCCACATAGAGCAGGCGGTTGCGCTCCTCGGTGTCCGCCAGCTTGATGCGCGCTCTCGCGCTCTGGACCGTCTCGACCCTGCTCATGCCCTTGATGGGCCACAGGAACGGCGGCGGCAGGCCGCTCTGCCGCTCCGCCTCCTCCAGCACGAGGAGCTCGTTGGGCCGGCGGGCGGAGCGGGTCGAGCAAGTGTCGGGCAGGAGCACGATGGGCGCCTCCAGGCCCTTGGCGCCGTGCACGGTCATCACCCGCACCTCGTCGCGGCCCTGCTCCATGTCGCGCTTGATCTCGCGCTGGCCCTGGCGGAGGCGGGCGAGGAAGCCCTGCAGCGTCGGCGGCTCGGTCTCGTCGTAGGCCAGCGCCAGGTTCAGGAGCTCGTCGATGGCGTCGGCGGCCTCGGTGCCGAGACGGGTGAGCATGCGGGCGCGGCCGCCGTCCCGGTCGAGCACACCGGCGTAGAATTCGAACGGCGGCACGAGATTCGCCACCCCGCGCCAGCGCTCCAGCCTCCGGGCCGCCTCCGCCAGCCGGCCGCCGGCGCCGGTGCGGGCCTGCAGCTCGGCCCACAGCGATCGGGAGCGGCCGTGCGCCAGCGCCATCAGGTCGTCGTCGTCGAGGGCGAGCAGGGGTGACTTGAGCACTGCGGCGAGGGCAAGATCGTCGTCCGGCAGCAGCAGCACGTCGCCCAGAGCCGTCAGATCCTGCACGGCGATCTGTTCGGTCAGCATCAGCCGGTCGGCCCCGGCCACAGGCACGCCGCGCACCTTCAGGGCCGAGACGAGGGCGGGCGCGAACGGCACGCGCTTGCGCACGAGGACCAGGATGTCGCCGGCGCGCACGGGGCGATGCTCCGAGGCCAGAAGCTCGCCCGATCTGAACCAGCCGGCGATGGTATCGGCGATGCGGTTGGCGAGGCGTACCACCGACGGCGTGGCATCGGCGGCCTCTGCCAGCGGCGACCACGGCTCGGCGGCGGGGGGCGCCTCGTGCTTCTCCGTGGGCCAGATCTCGATGAGACCGGCGTGGCCGGCCCGGTCGGCGACATGGCGGATGGACGCCGCCCCCAGCCCCGGCGTGCGCCCAGGATCGGCAAAGACCGCATCGACCGCGGCCAGCAGCGGCTCCACCGAGCGGAAAGACAGGGTCAGCGGCACGCGCCGCCACGACGCGCCCGCTGCTTCAGCGCGCCGGCCCAGGGCGGCGCCCTGGGCCGCGAACATCCTCGGCTCCGCCCCCTGGAAGCTGTAGATCGACTGCTTCTCGTCGCCCACCGCGAACAGCGTACGCGGCTCCTCGCGCGCGCTTAAGCCGGAGAAGAACTCATCGGCCAGCGCGGTGATGACCCGCCACTGCACCGGGCTCGTATCCTGCGCCTCGTCCACCAGGATGTGGTCGAGCCCCCCGTCGAGCTTGTAGAGCACCCATTCCACGCCGGCTGAGCTGCGCAGCAGGCCTGCCGCCTTGACGATAAGGTCGTCGAAGTCGAGCTGCGCGTGGCGCGTCTTGGCGTCGGTGTAGCGCTGCATGACGGCGCTGCCGAGCCGCACCAGCGCCAGGGTGGCCTCCATCAGCTGCAGCTTGCAGCGCTGCTC
>JBAPMW010000444.1:0-6252 GCA_049278815.1 Hyphomicrobiaceae bacterium | reverse complement strand
GGACGAGATCGCGCAGATCTTTGCGTTCCGCGAAGCGGTCCCTCAGAAGATCACGCAAATCGTCACGGCTGGCCAGACGGGACAGGACGAGATCGCGCAGCTCTTTGCGTTCCGCGAAGCGGTCCCTCAGAAGATCACGCAAATCGCCACGGCCGGCCAAGCGGGACAGGATGAGATCGCGCAGCTCTTTGCGGCTCTCCAAGCGGTCCTTTAGAAGGTCGCGCAAATCCTCGCGGCCTGCCGATCGGTCCAGGATGAGGTCGCGTAGATCCGCGCGGCTGTCGTCTGAGTCTCCGATGAGGTCGCGCAACCCCTGGGCCGATACTACCGTGGCGGTGGTAAGCAGAGAGGCCGATGCGGCAAGGATGAACGCTGCGCCTGCAATCGCTGATCTGTATTTCATCGAGACGCCTCCTTCGTGATCGTGACGATGCCGAGCTTGGCGGGCATTGCCTCGTTTGACGTTGTGCTGGTACGCCCACTTCTGGACCCGAGCCAGCGGGATGCACCATCAGGGGAAACCCCCAAAGGCGCGCGACCTTGTCTGGGGGGCTGTCCTAGCGACGCTCTGGTCGGACTTATGCCGGCTACGCTGCATCTCGATACAGCCGGTCGGGCCGGGATCGGTGCGGGATAACCCAACACCAGCTGTTACGATCAGTCGGCGGACCGTCGCCGCGATGCCGGCACGGCCAAAGCGCGCGCTCCTCGGCAGAATGGAGCGGACGCCCTGGCGTTGATCATCAATGCTGCTCCCGTCCCAACGATCCCCCTACAACGAGCCGTCACCATGGCATTGCGGCCGTTGTTTCCGCCAACATCGACCGGCCTCAGGTCTCGCCGGTCATCCTCTCAGCGGTCATGCCGACTGCCCTGTGAAAGCTGCAGTGCCACCAGCCGACCTTCTCCGGAGGGGTGGGGTTCGCATTGGCCTCCTTCCAGGGCTTGGGAATCTTGCCCCTCCATTTCGGGGTTCCCCCCGAGGGTCATGCTACCGGGTTCTGGCATTTCCTCAGAGCCGGGGCGTCGGATAGGAGTGATCAGATGCGCATACGAACACTTGTCGTCGCCTTGGTGGTGGCAGGACCCCTCCTTGCCCTTGAAAGCAGACCGCTTGCGGCGTGCGGTTGGGGTTGGGGATCCAGCAGCTATGGCTACTCTGCACCTCGTAGCTATGGCGATTACGGCTATGCACCCCGCACCTACGGCTACGCACCTCGTCGCTATGGCTACTATGGCTACGCACCTCGCTACGACAGCGGGTACTATTACGGCCGACGCTTGGGTTGGCGCGGCTACGGCTACCGGGGTTGGCGTGGCTACGGATACCGAGGGATCGGCGTTGGTCGCGTAGGCGTTGGCCGCGTGGGTGTTGGCCGCGTAGGCGTTGGCAGGATTGGGCGAGGTAGATAGAAGCCCCTCTAAGCCCTAAACTCTCATCGGTCGTGGCGGCATTGCGGTCGCGCGCAATGACAACGGGCACCTGCTCGTCGGACAGGCCGCGCTTCCTGGCCACGCCGCCCCGCTTGCGCGCCGGCCGGCCGAGCCTGCGCGCGCCCTTCTCGGAGTGCAGGAAGTAGGTCTCGTCGGCCTCGACCGTGCCTTCAAGCCTCTTGGCTTTCAAGGCTTTGGGCGCTTGCAGGAAGCGATGGCGCCAGCGGAACGCCGTCGTCAGATCGACGCCGATGCGCCCCGCCACCTTGCGCAATGAAATGCCCTCGACGAGGGTCTGGGAGTGCGCAGCCCACAACTCGCGCTTGTGCAATCGGGCAAGCGGCGGGTCGGTCAACGCGTTGAACGTGACGCCGCATGGCTTGCAGCGATAGCGCCCCAAGCCGTTGGCCGAGCCCCACCTCTTGACCGCCGTCGACCGGCAGTGCGGGCACTCGGGCGCAGCCGCGAAGCTCGCCTCGATGGCGGCGATCGAGGGGGTGGCGTGTGGCGTTGGCGATGCGGTCGGGGCCGCGGCGGGCACCGGCGAGGGCGCGCAAGCGCTGGTGATCTGCGCCCTGACCACAGCCATCTGCGTCCTGACAGCCGCATCCTCGCGATCGCCGGATTGAAATTCCGCGCGGTGAGGGCGTAGGAAAGGTTACCGGTGTAGTCGGCCAGGAACGCGTGCACCAGCGCAAAGTCAGCCCGCAGGGCAACCTCAAGAAGGTAGTCCGTTCCGTCAATTTCGATCCTGCGCTTTCCCTCCTCTACAAGAGTTCCAACTCCTGTCGGGGTGAGGACACCGCCAAGCCCGACGCCACCGGCCCGGATACGTTCGATGAGCGTGCCCTGCGGCACCAGATCGACCGTCATCTCGCCGGCAATCCTCTGCTGCTGGGTCTCGGGGTTGAGGCCGATGTGGCTGGCGATCGTCCTGGAGAGAAGACCGGCCCCAACCAGCTTGCCAATGCCCCTGCCGGGCACCGCCGTATCGTTGGCAATGACGATCAGATTGCGCTTGCCCTGGCGCACAAGCCCCACCCCATGAATCCACCGATCATGAGGCTGGCCCCATCCGGGATCATGGCGACGGCTTCTTCAACTGCGACGATCTTCATGTCAGTGTGGCCCGTTTCTTCATGACCATTCGATACTGACCATCAGTCACGCCATCTAATTCATATGCCAGCCGTGACTTACGATGATCGGTTGTCCGGTCAGTGTCATTGGTGTTGAAGGCGGCGAGCATCAATGCGACTTCGGCGACATCGTCGACTGCGGTGAATTCCTTGTCCACGGTCTCGGCCAGCATCACTTCCTTGATCACCCTCTCTTCTGAGATGCCGAGCTCCTTTGGCTTGCTCAGGGATCTGCTTGTCGACCAGCGGCGAGCGCACGAAGCCGGGCAGATAATGTTGACTCGGACGTGGTGCGTCGCGCCTTCCTTCGCGACGGGCGCGCATGAGTCCCTCTTGGCGCTGCGAGGTCCGAGCCTAAGCTGCTTCCCGCTGAAACGTCCTTCCCGCTTCGTCAGTCATTGATTGTGCGCCACAGCCATCCTGCCTGCCATGTCCGTCATCAGGTCGGCCATGGTGTTGATTTCTTTGCCGTAGTCCTCCCCTGTGTACACGGATAGAACCTGATCTGGTGTAGAGCAGCGCGCGAGGCGCTGCACCAGGGCAACATCTTCCTTCAGCAGGCGGCCCACAAACTCTTGCCACTCGCGTGCAATCGTGCCGAACGCTCCAAGTAAGTGCCTCGGCATTGCGCTCAAGAATGGGTTCCACAGCACAGGAGCGATACCCGGCGCGAACGGGAAATTTTGAACGGGGCCGGCATTACCCGCACCAGTACGCGTGAATTGGTTTGGCACTTTTTCCTCCCAACGGTCCTTGCCTCCGCAGCCGCCAGCAATGATTGCGGGCCCAGTCGTGCTCAATCCGGGTTAATCCTGATTGTCGGCCAGTGCGAGCCCTATGAAATCTTAACTCGGCACGCGGTGGCTGGCCCTGGTCGCCCGGCTGTTGTGCAATGCGGCGGGCGGGTAGACCTCGACGTTGAAGGAAGAGCAGGTGGAAGCAGGAAAGTATGAAGCGGTCGAGACGCTGCGCGACGGACGGCCTGTCACGATCCGGGCTCTAAGACTTGAAGACCGAGACGGACTCTTGGCAGCCGTGGCCAATAGCAGCACCCAGTCGATCTATCGCCGGTTCTTTACTCGAAAGCGAAGCTTTTCCGAAAAGGAAGTTGCCTTCTTCCTGAACGTCGACTTCGTCGACCACCTGGCGCTCGTAGCCGTCCTGAACGAAGGCGGCCGACCTGTGATTGCCGGTGGAGCGCGATGCGTCGGCGTGCAACCGGGAAGGGCAGAGGTCGCGTTCCTCGTGGTTGATCGTTACCAAAGGCAGGGTATCGGCGCATTGTTCATGCGCCATCTGGCTGCGATTGCCCGTCAGGCCGGCATCAAGGAGCTCATCGCGGAGGTACTAGCTGACAACAGCTCAATGCTGAGAGTATTCGAGAAGAGCGGATTGCGCCTTGCCACCAAGCGAGAGACCGGCGTCGTACACGTCGCTCTTCAATTGGAACCATGTGAACCGTTAACGCGGAAATAGGGCCGCCTCGGATTGACGCCGCGGCACTTGCGCAACAGCCGCGAGGTAGCGGACGCCCGCTGGCAACCCTCGATCAGCAACACGATGGAGCCCGCGCAACGGAGTTTGCTCGTTCTCGTGCGTGCATTGTCTTGCCCGGCATTCCGCGAACTCCGTCTACAGCTTGTCATCACCAGCCGTCAAACCCGCGTGGGTTCGGTGCTGAGTAGGCGGCTAGTCTGACTGAGTCAGAAACTACGCAGTAAGACTAGTAAGGTGGCCACTTCGCTTGAGGAACCTACGTGCCAGCAGTTGTCGTCGATCTCATCGTGATGGGTGAGGCGTCTTACCGCGAAGGCGTTCTGCAGTCGCACAAGTGGAAGCTGGAGGATCGCCATCGCCGTATCGAGGAGGCACGGAAAGCGCGGGCCGAGGCCGAACGCCAGGAGCGCGAGCGGATAGCGGCCCTTGAAAAGGCACGGGTTGAGCGCCTGCTTGGTGAGGCCAGAGCCCTGCGGAGAGCGCGGGAGATACGGGTATATGTCGGCGAGGTGAAGGCGCTGAGCGCGAGCCCTCAAGCCGCCCGTTTCCAGCGACGCGCTCGCCGCTTGGGAGCAGTGGGCGCTGGCACAAGCCGACAGAATCGATCCGGTCCTCTCACAGCGGTTTCTGGACAATGAGGCGTTGAAGCCCGCCTCCGAGACGCCAACCGCCTCGCGCTGCGCGTAAAGCTATGTGCGCAGCACGGGCATCTCGGTAGCGTTTGGGGGTCGGTAATCGTCGGGTAGGGAAGGTGCCTTCGAACCCGAGCGCGCCGAGGCGCTGCCAAAGGGCAACACCCCTATCGAACACCGCCGCGGCCGTCTGCGGCGCGACCTACTCGTCCATTACTCCGCCTCCGCTCGGCTACCTGATGCGCAAACTCGGCCATGAGCCGGCGCCCCTGGTGCTCGCCTTCGTGCTCGGGTCGATGATGGAGAACACAACCTGCGCCGGGCGCCGATCACCTACGACGGCAGCTCCTGGGTCTTCGTCGAGCGGCCGATCTCGCTTGCCTGCCTCCTCCTGGCGCTGCTGCTCGCCTCCGCCGTCCTTCCGGCATTGCACAGGCGGCGGAAGGCATCGCCGCGGAGGCCAGCTGAACTCCGGGCGCGGCCCGCCTCACGCCCCTCCCTTGCGATACCGCGCCAGCAGCCACACCCGGATGGCGCTGGAGAGGCCGCAGCCGGTGCGGGCGGCGTCGATCTGGGCGATCAGGCGGGAGACGGGGACGCCTTCCTCATCGGCTGCGGCCTTGAGCGCGTCCCAGAACGGGGCCTCCAGGGAGATGGAGGTGCGGTGGCCACCGATGGTGAAGGAGCGCTTGGCCGGCCTCCCCGAGATACGAGCCGGAGTGCCCTTCCCCTCAGGCGCGCGTAGCGGTAGTGGCAGCACGACTGACGCCCCCATTGTCGATCCAGCGTCGGATCGCGCTCGCCGCCTCAATCGAGATCCTCAGGCGCGCTCTCGTCGCGGCGGGCGCCGTCGAGGCGGCGGGCCTCCAGCGACCGCTCCGCGGCGCCCTTCACCCGCTCGGCCTTGGAGACGCCGAAACGCGCCCGCTTCTCGCCGGCCCGGCGCTCGCGCTCCGCCCGCTGCTTCAGCTTGCGGTAGCGGTTGAGATTGACGACGTCGCCCATCACGCCTCCGGTCCGATCATCTTGCCAGGGTCGACCAGGGTATCGAACTCCTCCGCCGTCACATAGCCGCCCTTGACGGCCTCCGCCTTGAGGGTGGTGCCGGCCTTGTGCGCGGTCTTGGCGATCCTGGCAGCGTTGTCGTAGCCGATCCTGGGGGCGAGTGCCGTGACCAGCATCAACGACCGATCGAGGGCCGCCTTGATGTTGTCCTCGCGCGGGGCGATGCCGACGACGCAGTTGTCCGTGAAGCTGACGCTGGCATCGGCAAGGAGCTGGACGGACTGGAGGAAGTTGTAGGCCATGACGGGATTGAACACGTTGAGCTGGAAGTGGCCCTGGCTGTCCGCGAACGTGAGCGCGGCGTGGTTGCCGAACACCTGCACGCAGACCTGAGTGAGCGCCTCGCACTGGGTCGGGTTGACCGTGCCCGGCATGATGGAAGAGCCGGGCTCGTTCTCAGGCAGGGCCAGCTCACCGAGACCGGAGCGCGGGCCGCTGCCCAGGAAGCGGATGTCGTTGGCGATCTTGAACAGCGAGGCGGCCAC
>JBAPMW010000443.1:0-4095 GCA_049278815.1 Hyphomicrobiaceae bacterium | reverse complement strand
GCCTCCACCAACTCGGTGCCAGCAACAGCGCTCACAGAGCACTCGACGCGGATAGGTAGGGAAACGAGAGCCACAACGTCCCCCTCCCCTTTGATGGGGAGGGGACAGGGGTGGGGTGAAGGAGCCGGGAAATGGCAGATGTAAGGGCACGCCAGCTTCGCAAGCGCCTGACCATTGGCGAGACGCTGCTATGGAAGGAGCTCCGCGAGCTGCGCCGGCAAGGCTATCACTTTCGGCGGCAAGCCCCGATCGCCCCATACATCGTGGACTTCGCGTGCTTCTCGCAAAGAGTCCATCATTGAGGTGGATGGGGTGCATCATCAAGAGCCTGAGGCCCTGTCGGCGGATGCGGCGAGGGATGCTGATCTGAAATGGCGCGGTTTCACGGTGCTGCGGTTCAGGAATGACGAGGTGAGCGATGCCATGCACGGTGTGATTCTGGAGGTGCTGGCGGCGCTGGGTGCAATCGAGAGGCAGGAGTGAAAAGGGAAAGTATGGCCGCGCTGTGCACCCCCCACCCCTAGCCCCTCCCCACAAGGGGGAGGGGGACATGTCGGCGCCTGTGGTGCGCGACGCCTCCACCAACTCGGTGCCAGCAACAGCGCTCACAGAGCACTCGACGCGGATAGGTAGGGAAACGAGAGCCACAACGTCCCCCTCCCCTTTGATGGGGAGGGGACAGGGGTGGGGTGAACCCGCGGCGGGATGGCACGTGCGGTAGCTCGCCAGCTCCGCGGACGACTGAGGAGTGTAATGGAGAGCGATGGCCGCGTTGGTTCCCCCCACTCCTACCCCCTCCCCCTTGTGGGTGTTTGGACTGGGGACATCGGTTACAGGCGTGCGGAGACATGGGTGAGAATGCCCGCAAAGACAGCAAGCCCCAAGCCTGACTGGTCCGCCCTCGACGCCATGACCGAGGCGGAGAAGCACGCGGCCGCCCTGAGCGACCCGGACGCGCAGCCCCTCACCGAGGAGAGGTGGCAGCGCATGAAGCCGGTGCCGCGCGCCAAGACGTTGCGTCGCGCGCTCGGCCTCTCCCAGGAGGAGTTCGCCGCCACCTTCCAGATCCCCCTCGGCACACTGCGCGACTGGGAGCAGGGCCGCGCCGAGCCCGACCAGGCCGCGCGCGCCTACCTCAAGGTCATTGCCGCAGCGCCCGACGTCGTGCGCGAGGCGCTGGCGCGCGGGAAGGGGTGACGGAAGACAAGGATCGCTTGCGACGGCCATATCCTGCGCATCGCCACCGAACCGACCCGCCACTTGGTGGCGAGTCGAAGGACAGGGATTGGCGCTAGAACAGCGCATACCCCCCGTCGATCAGAAACGTGTCCCCCGTATGATACGCGGAGGCCGAGCTCATCAGGTACACCGCGATGCCGGCGAAGTCGTCGCCGGTGCCCCAGCGGCGCATCGGAATGCGCGGCAGCACGTTCTTGGCGAATTTCTCGTTGGCGATGGCGTTGGCCGTCATGTTGGTCTCGATCCATCCCGGCAGGATGGCGTTGGCGCGCACGCCATGACGCGCGAATTCGACCGCCAGTGCCCGAATCATCGAGATCAGGCCGCCCTTGGTAGCGGCGTAGTGCTCGCTGCGCGCTGCTCCCTCGATGGCGGCCAGCGACGCCGTACCCACCAGAACGCCGCCGCCGCCGCGTTCCACCATGTGGCGCGCCGCGGCGCGAAACGTGAAGAAGGCACCGTCGAGATTGACCTTGAGCACGCGCCGCCACTCGTCGGCACTCATGTCGGCGAACGAGGTCGATCCGCCCCGCCCGCTCACGCCGGCATTGGCGAAGCAGCCATCGACGCGGCCGAGGACGCGCACCGTTTCCGCGAAGGCCGTCTCGACCGCCGTCTCGTCGGCGACGTCGCAGGCAAGCGCCAGAACCCTGCGCCCGGTCTTGGCCAGCTCGGCCTGGGCGGCGGCATTCTTGGCCGTGTTGGTGCCCCAGATGGCAACGTCTGCGCCCGCTTCCGCCACGGCCTTGGCCATGCCCAGACCGATGCCGCTGTTGCCACCGGTGATCAGGGCGACCTTGCCGGTCAAGTCAAAGGGCTTGAACATCGTTTCTCACCATCAGGACGGAGGTCACGCGTTTTCGAGAGCCGATGTCGAGGCTCCTTCGTGCGCCCTTTCATAAGACCTACCCTCACAAGCAGGCAATGATGCGCTGGGAGAGGCCCGAGAAGTCAGACCCGGCCGCGCCTGACCCCAAACCCTTCCCGAAATCCGGCGCCATCCCCGCACCGTCATGCCGCCCGGACTCCCGGCGGGCCGATCAGCGGTGCAGGGGCCGCGAGCCGACGACGCGGATCTGGAAGGTGCCGCCGTTCTCGTTGGCGGCGGCCTCCGCAACCGTGCCGATAATGCCGAACATCCCCGCAACCATGGCCTCGGAACGGATTGAGACCTCCAGTGTGTAGAGCATGCCGGATTTGGCCGGCAGAGTGAGCGTGTACGCGTTGGTATGGCTCCAGGAGTCGACGACGATCTTGCGCGAGCCGGCCGGAACATCCAGCACGGTGGAGCCTCCGACGCCCAGGCTGGCGACCTCGCGTCCGTCGATCAGAATGCGTGCCGGCACAGCCGCGCCCACGATGCCTTCCCGGTGGATCTGAAGCCGGGCGTGCGACCGCGGGAGCGATTTGCCCAGCAGCGCAGCGTTCTCCGCGCCCGTCGTTCCACACCCTGACATCGACGTTGCGCCCAGCAGAGCGGCGCAGATGGCCGCAACGAGTCGTGACGCAGATCGCATCCTGTCCCCCCAATGAATGTCCTCCGTCATACAATCAGGTATTGGATGACGGGGCTATGACCGGGAGGCAACAGCGAACGACGCGCGCGATATGACCGTCTGGGCGGCCGCTGGCGGCCACTGGGGAGCGAGGGCGCATGGAGAAAGGGGCCGGTGCGATGGCGCGCCACCCCGGCCCTTACCGCATGCCCCGCCTATCCGCGAGTCCTGATCGCTGGCGCCGTCTTCGAGGCCGCGGAATGTCTGTGCCGGTGCAATCTCTCGCAGCCAGGGAACCAACCCGACGCGCCCACGTTCCCGCTTGTCAGCCGCTTGGGCTTTGGGGGCACCAACCAGTATGCCGCCGGACCGCGACAACCCATCCCGATGGTGGGTCTTGGCAGCCGAGGCGCGCGCGGTTGCCAATGAAATGACCGATCCGCAGGCCCGCCAGATCATGCTGAAGATCGCGGAAGGCTATGAGCGCTTGGCCCGTCGCGCCGAGGCTCGCAAGAAAACATCTAGCTGAGCATTTCTTGAGTGGCGACAAAGCGGGAACCCGGCTAAGCGTGGATGGTTGACTCCACCCATGGCCCGTTCCTCCATGAACGATGATCCGAAGCATTGGCGCCAGCTGGCTCAAGAGGCGCGCGCCAGTGCGGATCAACTCGACGACCCGGACGCGAAGAAGACGATGCTCGAGATCGCGCAAGGGTACGAGCAACTGGCCGTGCTCGCAGAAAAGAAGATCGCCTCGAAGGCGAGCGAGTGATCGGCTCAGGCGATCGCACACTGTCGCGCCACCCACGGACCGGCACGGCCGCCCGCCCCTCGTCATGGCTACGCGAGGGCCGCTAGCTCCTCGCGTCCTCCCTCCGCCGGATTGCGTTCCGGATCAAAGGCCTGACCTCGCGCGTTCCCCCAGTTGCAAGCAGGACAATCGCGGCAAGGCGCGAAGGCGCCAGGGAAGCCGCGGGAGGAGGTCTCATGCCTGAGAGGCGAACCATCAAGAGGGCCCGCAAGGCCAAGCGCGCGGGCAAGGCGGCGACGACACAGGCCGGGGCGTTCGTGCGTGAGGAGGTCCGCAAGGTCCGCCGCGGCGAGCACGGGGCGCGCTCGCCCCAGCAGATCGTCGCCATCGGCCTGTCCAAGGCCAGGCGCGCCGGCGTGGATCTGCCGCCGCCGGCTCGCGGCAAGGCCAAGGCACGGACCCGCAAGAGTGCCGCCTACGCCTACTCGGCCGGTCAGGGCAAGCGCGCCGCATCCCGGCGGCCACGCGCATCGCGGGCGGCGTCCCAGGCGCTGAAGAAGGAGCCCGCAAGCACGGCGTCACGCGCGTCGCTGTCGCGCCAGGCCACGC
>JBAPMW010000442.1:0-10251 GCA_049278815.1 Hyphomicrobiaceae bacterium | reverse complement strand
GTTCTGCAATCCCCCCCACCCTGTCCCTCCCCCACGTCGTGCCGAAGGCGCGCCTCCGGCGCGACGGGGGAGGGGACGCTGTGGCGAGTTTCGTTCGTCTATCGAGGGTCGGGGCAGCCAGTGAGCGGCGGACCCGGTTCTGCACAGCGCTCACCCTCGCCGCCGGTGTGCATGAACGACGGCCGCATGAACGACGGCCGCACATCGGAGAGGTCAAGGTTGCTGAGGAGCCAGACGCCGCCCAGGGCGATGAGGCCGGCGAGGACGATCTGCGGCAGCGTCTTGATGAGCACGCCCATCATGATGGCCAGCGCCGCCAGCATCTTCTTCAACGCATCCCAGAGCTCCACGAGGGATTTCCAGAGATACCAGCCGAGGCCGTAGATCAGGACCGCGAGCAGCATCACCCGCCAGATCGGCCAGTCGTGCCATGGCGTCGACAGCAGCCGCGCCATCTGCTCGGCCGCCCACGACCAGACCGCGGCGACGAAGCGGAGGATGGCGCCGATGGCTTGGCGCACGAAGTCGATGAAGACGTCGAAGAACTCCTGCATGCCCCCCCGCCTGTCACCGATAATGGCTCTCCCGTGCTCGATCTCTAAGAAGTCAGACTACCGGCATCTGATATCATAGCTCCGACGATGGTTACTGAATGGTTTCAGACCCGGAGGGTCCGGAGTGTCTGACACCCTCCACCGATTTGGCTAGAAAGACGACCTCGCGGCCGTTCCAGCACGTGGCCCCGACCTCGGTTAGCCCGCATCGGGCATAGAAGCGCACGTTGCGCGCGGCCTTCGCGGTCACGACATGCAGGCCGGGCACGCCTGCGGCGGCCGCATGGGCCGCGAAGGCGGCGATCAGGCGAGGGCCGATGCCGCGGTCGCGAAATCGAGGCGCCAAGTTGATATGCAGATGGGCCGGGTAGCGGCGGCATAGCTCGCGGAAAGCGCCGCGGAAGTAGTCGATGTCGGCGAACCGCTCCTGCCCGGCCGGGTCCTCCAGGGCCCCTACCAGATAGCCCGCCACCGCGCCGGACGGGTCCTCGGCGATGAGGACCACGTCGGTGCCGGCCTTGAGATAGCGGCCGAGCCAGCGCTCACGGAAGGCCGCGCGCTCCTCCGGCGAGGCAAAGCTGGTCCGGCCGCTCGCCTCGAAGAAGATGGCATCCACCTCGGTGGCGAGCTCGGCCGGCATGGCCGGGCCGTCGATCCGATGGACGGCGATGTCGTCAGTCATGGGGGATGGCCTCGCGCGCGCCCGTCGCCGACCTGATACGGCGTCGGGCGCGGAAGCGCGAGCGGGAAGCGGCTGCGGCGACGCCCATGCTTGCCGCGCATAGCTGAGTCTCAGCTCTATTGCGTTGCAATGTGGCATACCATATACCATATCGCATTGCACAAGAATACTGCTTAGAGCAAGAAAGGAACCCGATCATGGCATCCGTCAGAAGCATCGATACCGGCCTCCGGCTGGAGCCTCGCGAGATCCCTGGCCGCCGCGCCTTCGCCGGCCTGATGACCTACCTGAGCGCCATCCGCGAGGCGACCGCGGCCGCCCACGCCTACGGCGAGATGGTGCGCCGCGGCACCCCGCACGCGGAGGCAGTGGAGCGCGTATTCGAGGAGCACTTCAACGGCCGGCGCTGAGACGTGCCGCATTTTCCCTTGTAGCTGCCCCTCACCCTACCCTCTCTCCGCAAGAGCGGGGAGAGGGGATGCGTGTCACCCTCAGCGCGCGTCCAGGTGAGCTGTGATAAAGCACCCGTAGATCGAGATGCGAGGTAGCGCCATGGGAAGCGATCGGGGAAGCCAGCCGTCGAAAGCCGCGTTCGTCTGGGACGATCCGTTCCTGCTGGAGGAGCAGCTCTCCGAGGAGGAGCGGGCGATCCGCGACACCGCGCGCTCCTATGCCCAGGACCGGCTGGCCTCGCGGGTGATCGAATCCTACATGGAGGAGAGGACCGACCGGGCCATCTTCACCGAGATGGGGGCGCTGGGGCTGCTGGGCGTCACGCTCCCCGAGAAGTACGGTTGCGCCGGCGCCAACTACGTCTCCTACGGCCTGATCGCCCGCGAGATCGAGCGGGTGGACAGCGGGTTCCGCTCCATGAACTCGGTGCAGTCCTCGCTCGTCATGTACCCCATCCATGCCTACGGCTCCGAGGCGCAGCGCATGAAGTATCTGCCCAGGCTCGCCACCGGCGAGTGGGTGGGCGCCTTCGGCCTCACCGAGCCCGATGCGGGCTCAGACCCCGGCTCCATGACGACGCGGGCCGAGAAGGTGGCCGACGGCTATCGGCTGACCGGCTCCAAGACGTGGATCTCCAACGCGCCCATCGCCGACGTGGTCGTGGTGTGGGCCAAGTCTGCTGCCCACGACGGGCAGATCCGCGGGTTCATCCTGGAGCGGGGCATGAAGGGGCTCTCGACGCCCAAGATCGGCGGCAAGCTCAGCTTGCGCTGCTCCATCACCGGCGAGGTGGCGATGGACGGGGTGGTGGTGCCCGAGGAGAGCCTGCTGCCCAACGTCTCGGGGCTCAAGGGGCCGTTCGGCTGCCTGAACCGGGCTCGCTATGGCATCGCCTGGGGCGCGATGGGGGCGGCGGAGGACTGCTGGCACCGGGCGCGGCAGTATACCCTCGACCGCAAGCAGTTCGGCCGCCCGCTGGCCGCAACCCAGCTCGTGCAGAAGAAGCTCGCCGACATGCAGACGGAGATCGCGTTGGGCCTTCAGGGCGCACTGCGCACGGGACGGCTGCTCGACGAGGGCAGGATGGCCCCCGAGATGGTCTCCATCGTCAAGCGCAACAACTGCGGCAAGGCCCTCGATATCGCCCGCACCGCCCGCGACATGCACGGCGGCAACGGCATCCAGATCGAGTACCACGTGATGCGGCACGCAGCGAACCTGGAAACGGTGAACACCTACGAAGGGACGCACGACGTCCACGCGCTTATCCTGGGGCGCGCGCAGACGGGGCTGCAGGCGTTCTTTTGAAGGAGCGAGTAGCGAATAGAAAGACGTGGGTGAGAGCCGCTATTCGCTACTCGCTATTCGCTCTCTACGGCCGCCGCATCTCATGCTCAGCGATGGCGGTGGCAACCACCAGCTCGCCCTCGCCCTCCGACAGGGGCCGCTCCGCCTCGGCCGAGGGCGCCGCCCGCGTCTGCCAGGGGGCGACCGCCGGCGGCCTGCCAATGGCGCCGGTCATGAACTCGCGCGGATTGGCGCAGCCCGCTGCCAGGGCGGCAGCGGCGAGCGTGCATGCCAGCAGCGCGCGTCGAATGAGACGGAGGCTCGGGGGGAAGGGCGGCCGGTGCATCGGCGACTCTGACGGAAGACTTGGGTGGAGCGAGAGGAAGCACGGGCATGGTTAACTCGACACTACTCGCCGCGCATGTGGGAGAAAATATGTCCGGCGCCGGGGCGAATGGGGGACAAGTGTGGCAGCTGCGGCAGACGCACGTCAGCGGTCCCTCGCTCGTGCCCCCCGCTCGCGTCATGAATGGCAAATGAACTCGGTCTTCAGCGTGCGTTCAGAGCGGCAACCCTAACGTGGCATCACCCTGCAAGTCATTCTTCCCCCGGCGTGATCCAACGGGGGCGCGGCGCTCAGGGTCGCCGCGCCCTTTTGGCTTTCGGCATACCCCCGGTGCAGCATACGCAGCAGCAGCCCGGCGGCGGTGTCCCCCCCTCATCATGACCGCAGTGGCCTCCCGCAGTGGCCTCCTTGTCTTGCTGGCATCCAGCCGGTACGGTGCGCGCCAATCCGTTCGAATCGCCGAAATCGAGACAGCTCACGGAGGACCCCCAGTGTCGTTCACGCTCCCCCCCTTGCCCTACGCCCACGACGCGCTGGCGCCGTACATGTCGAAGGAGACCTTGGAGTTTCACCACGACAAGCACCATCAGGCCTATGTCGATAACGGCAACAAGGCCAAGGCCGGCACACCTTATGACAGTCTCTCGCTGGAGGAGATCGTCAAGAAGGCCTACGCGGAGAAGAATGCGCCCCTCATCAACAATGCCGGTCAGCACTATAACCACATGCACTTCTGGCAATGGATGAAGCCCGCTGGCGGCGGCAAGGCACTGCCGGCCAAGCTGCAGGCCCTGGTCGACAAGGACCTGGGCGGCTACGACAAGATGCGCGCCGACTTCGTCAACGCCGGCGTCACCCAGTTCGGCTCCGGCTGGGCCTGGTTGGCCGTCAAGGACGGCAAGCTGCAGGTGATGAAGACGCCCAACGGCGAGAACCCGCTGATGCTCGGCGCCCAGCCCATCCTGGGCTGCGACGTGTGGGAGCACAGCTACTACATCGACTACCGCAACGCGCGCCCCAAGTACCTGGAGGCCTGGTTCGACCACCTCGTCAACTGGGAATACGTGGAGGCCATGCTGGGCAAGGCCTAGTGTTGTGCCTCTGACGGTTAGTACGGTGTCATCCCGGCACTTGTTGCCGGGATCCAGCTCCCAGCCAGCTCCGGAGCTCGGTGTGGGGTGGATCCCGGGCACAAGGCCCGGGATGACAAGGTGGCTGTAGCGTCGGAAACAGAACACTCGCGGAGCTTGGAGGCGAGGGCATCGCCCCGCCTCACCGTCGGATGCTCGCCCGCTCGTCGGCGAGCAGGTTGCGCAGACAACCGCGCCGTCCCAGGCCGGTCGCGGTGCAGCGCTGCAGCCGGTCGAGGAAGCGGGACTGGGCGCGCAGGCTGGCGGCGATGCACCCGCGGTCCGCCCTGCATACGTCGCGCTGCCTCGCCTGCCATGCCTGCCAGTGGCGCAGCCCCAGGTATTGCCCGAAGCTCAGGCGCACCGCGTTGCCCTTGACCCTGCGGGAGACCTTCTCCTCCATGCGCAGGAGTTTGGGATCGGCGCAGATGACAAGCTCAGTGCGGCTCAGCCACCGCTCATCGCAATCGAGCCCCCACGCCGCGGGTGCGCCGAGCGCGGCCAGCCCGAGCAGCAGCCCCATCGCAGCTTGCCTTGCTCCTTGCCTCGCTGCCCAGCGCATCTCCATCCTCAGCCGCCGCCCCCGCCGGCCTTGAGACTAGGCGCACGGCGCGACACACTTCAACCTCGCTCATGGTTGCAGCGTTATTTTGGCTGAGACCTGGCCTTGCGACCGGCTTCCGCAGGCGCCAACGGATCGAACGGATCGGCTCAAGCCCGGCCCAAGTCTGGCCATGCCGCCGTAGTGGCGTTGCTCAATGCGACCGGGCATAGGCCTCCCACCCCCGGGCACGGAGCTTGCAGGCGGGACATTCCCCGCAGCCATAGCCCCAGTCGTGAAGGTGCGTCCGGTCGCCGATATAGCATGTTTGCGTGTGTTCCTTGACGATCTTGACCAGCAGATCTCCACCCAGTTGCTCCGCCAGCGCCCAGGTGGCCGCCTTGTCGATCCACATGAGGGGGGTGTGGACAACGAAGCGCTGCGCCATTCCCAGATTGAGCGCCACCTGGAGCGCCTTGAGGGCGTCGTCGCGGCAGTCGGGGTATCCCGAGTAGTCGGTCTCGCACATTCCGCCGACCAGGTGCTTCAGCCCGCGTCGATAGGCAACCGCCGCCGCGAAGGTGAAGAAGAGCAGATTTCGTCCCGGAACGAATGTGTTTGGCAGCCCGCCGGCGGCGAGGGCGATAGCTCGATCCTGCGTGAGGGCGGTCTCGCTGATAGTGCCGAGGACGGTCAGGTCAAGCATGTGGTCCTGGCCAAGGCGCGGGGCCCAGCCGGGGAACGCGCCCTTGAGCGCGGACAGGACCTCCTTCCGGCAGGAGAGCTCGATACTGTGGCGTTGGCCGTAGTCGAAGCCGATGGTCTCAACCTGCTCGAAGCGGTCGAGGGCCCAGGCAAGGCACACCGTCGAATCCTGCCCACCGGAGAGCAGTACAAGCGCTGAGCGGGTCATGGGGTCATCGCGGGTCATGGGCTCGCTCCGATTGCCATCAGCCTACTCTGCCGTGGTCCGGCCGTCGTTGCTCTCGTGGCCGCGGACGCTCGTCTCGATGGCGATGGTAAAGCCTCGGCCGCAAGCCTCAACTATGAGGCAAGAGCGGGTTGCAGGAGTGCTCCCTCTCCTCCCCAGGCCCCCTTCTTGCCGGAAGACGCGCGGCGTGCTTCATTCCTGCATCTGCTGATACGGGGTCGCACACGCGATGGAGAAGGCGGGCGTGGATACCGGGTCCGGGATCTTTCCCACCTTCTTGGAGCCAGCGCGTTGCGCCTCGGAAGGGCCGTTCCATGCAGCTGGGGCGGACGCCATCCGGCTGCCGCATGAGCCGGCTGGCCGGACGCATCCTCGGCCCACAGCGCCATGGTGAGAGCAGCCAGCCGTCCTGCAACCGCCGGGCACGCCAGCTCAGCGCGGCGGCGCCTGCCGCGGCTCGAAACCAGCGTGATGGCTGCCGCCGTCGCCGGCCTCATTGTTCTCGTCGTGCTGCCGCTGCTCTTCCTCCTGGCAGGCAGCTTCCGCGGCGAGCAGGGCCTGTCGCTCGAGCACTTCGCAGAGGCACTTTCCGGCCGCCTCTATTTGCAGGCTCTCGGCAACTCGCTCGTGCTGGGCGCGTGGACGGGCCTCTTCAGCATCCTCATCGGCTTGCCGATGGCCTGGGCCGTGAGCCGCACGAATGTGCCCGGCCCGGCCCTGTTTCGCGTCACGGCCACCCTGTCCTATCTGTCGCCGCCGTTCCTGACGGCGATCGCCTATGTGAACCTCTTCAGCCCGAATGCCGGGCTGATCAACGTGCTCATGCGCGATGTGATCGGCGCCCCTTGGCTGACCTTCAACATCTTCACGATGGCTGGCCTGGTGCTGGTTACGGTGCTGCACACGTTTCCGTTCGTGTTCCTGCTTGCCTCCAGCGCGCTGCAGTCGGTCGATGCCTCCTACGAGGAGGCGGCGCAGATGCTGGGAGCGGGCAAGCTGCGCACGGCCCTTCTCGTGACGCTGCCGCTGATCGCGCCCGCGGTTCTCGCTGGAACGCTGCTTGCCTTCGTGAACGCCATCGCGCTCTTCGACTATCCGCCCCAGTACGGGCTCGCCTCGGCCCTGTCGTTGCTGTTCATCGCCATCACGGTCGCCGCGCTCTACGTGCAGCACCGTTTCCTTGCCCGGCGCTCGTATGTCACGGTTGGGGGCAAGGGGGGGCGGCGCCAGCTTGTCGATCTCGGCCCCTTGCGATGGCTGCTGTTCGCATTCTGCGTGCTGGTGTTCGTGGTGGCGATCGTCCTGCCCTACGGCGCGCTGATTGCGGTCTCGCTCTCGAAGTCCTGGGGCCTGAGCTTCTGGCAGGGTCTGACGCTCGCCAACTACCGTTTCGTCCTGTTCGAATACGGCGTCACGCAGCGCGCCATCCTCAACAGCCTCCTGCTCGCGACCCTCGCGGCGACCATCGTGGTGCTGCTGGGCACCGTGATCGGGTGGATCGATGTGCGCACCAGGGCGCCCGGGCGGCGCCTGCTGGACTACGTCTCGCTCGTGCCGCTGGGCCTGCCCGGCATTGTGATGGCGGTGGCGCTTATCCAGTTCTGGCTGACCATGCCGGTTGCGCTTTACGGCACGCTCACGATCCTGCTGCTTGCCTATGTGGGCCGCTATATGCCGCTCGGCGTGCGCGCGGCCAACAGCTCGCTGCGCCAGATCGACCCCGCGCTGGAGGAGAGCGCGCGCGTGCTCGGGGCGTCCTGGGGGCGCACCCTGCGCGAGGTGACGCTGCCGCTCATCCGCCCCGGACTGTTCGCGGGGTGGCTGCTGGTGTTCGTGCCGGTCATCCAGGAGCTCAGCGCGTCGATCCTGCTGTTCAGCTCCAGCTCGATTACGCTCGCCGTGGCGGTCTACAATCTCTACGAGACGGGCTATACGGAGCCCGTGGCGGCCTTGGCCATGGTCAACATGGCCATCATCAGCATGGCCCTGCTGGCGGCGCACTGGCTCGCCTCGGGACGCGCCGATGGCGCCATGCCGGCGGGAGCGGCGAGCTGATGGTTGCGCTCACGATACGCGGCCTCACCAAGAGCTACGGCGGGGACGGCGGCCCTGCCGCGGTCAGCGACCTCTCGCTTGATATTGACGCCGGCGAGTTCGTCACGCTGCTGGGTCCGAGCGGCTGCGGCAAGACCACGACGCTCAGGCTGATTGCGGGTTTCATGGCCCCCGACGCCGGGACGATCCACGCCGACGGACGTCTCGTCTCGTCCGCGGCGCAGGTGGTGCCGCCCGAGGAGCGCGGCATGGGCATGGTGTTTCAGAGCTACGCCGTCTGGCCGCACAAGACGGTGTTCGAGAACGTGGTCTTCGGCCTGAAGGTGCGCGGTGTCGCGGCGGACAAGGCGCGTGCACGGGTGAAGGAGGCGCTGGCGCTCGTCAACCTGTCCGGCCTCGAAAGCCGCCTGCCGAGCGAGCTGTCAGGCGGCCAGCAGCAGCGTGTCGCGCTGGCGCGCAGCCTCGTTGTAGAGCCGAAGATACTGCTGCTCGACGAGCCGCTCAGCAATCTCGACGCCAAGCTGCGCGAGCGCATGCGCAGCGAGCTGAAGCAGCTCCAGCGCCGTACCGGCATCACGTTCGTCTACGTCACGCACGATCAGGCCGAGGCGCTGGCGCTGTCCGACCGGATCGCCGTCATCCACGGCGGCAGGCTGGAGCAGCTCGGCACACCGCAGGAGGTGTATGCCAAGCCGACAAGCCGCGTTGTCGCCGACTTCATGGGCTTGGTGAACCTTGTGCCTGCAACGGTGATCGACGCGGACGGAGGACGCGGCCGTCTGCGGACTGCGACAGGCTGGACGACGGACGTCGGTTTGCCGACCGGCGTGACCGCGGGCCAGTCGGTCGAGATCGCCATCAGGCCTGAGAACATTCGCCTGCAGCCGGGCGCGGATGGCGTGGAGCCACCCGACCAGCGCGCCACGGTTGCGGAATGCACCTACCTGGGCAGCATCGTCGAGTACCATGTGACCCTGGAGGACGGCACGATGCTGCGCGTGCAAACCCACCCGCGGCAGCGGCTGGCAAAGGGCGAGGCCGTGTCGGTTGAGATCGATGCCAGCCAGTTGACAGTCTTCATCAAGGCGGGATCAGAGACCGAGGGCGGCCGAGCCGATCTGGGAGCCAGCGCATGACATCGCATACGGAGCCGGACCGATCGATCGCCGGCCGGGAGCACTGGACCGGCAAGGGAGACGTGCGCCTCTTCCTCTGGCAGAAGTGCATCGCCGAGCCGAAAGACCGGCGAGGGACCGTTCTGTTCGTGCACGGCTCATCGATGGCATCGCAGCCCACCTTCGACCTCCACGTGCCCGGGCGCCCCGACAGCTCCGTGATGGACTGGTTTGCGAAGCGGGGCTTCGACACCTGGTGCGTCGACATGGAGGGCTACGGCCGCTCCGACAAAGAGCGCAACATCAACTTCGATATCGCCAACGGGGCCGACGATCTTGCCGCTGCGTCGCGGTATATCCTCGACAAGACCGGGGCCGGGCCGTTGCTGGTCTACGGCATCTCCTCAGGCGCGCTCCGCGCTGCCGCATTCGCCGAGCGCCATCCCGAGCGGGTGAAGCGCCTGGCGCTCGATGCCTTCGTGTGGACCGGGGAGGGCAGCCCGACGCTGGCCGAGCGCCGGAAGAGGCTGGCCGAGTTCCGGGCCAGGAACCGCCGCCCGATCGACAGGGCCTTCGTCCACAGCATCTTCAATCGCGATCATCCCGGCACTGCCGAGGACAAGGTGATCGAGGCCTTCGCCGACGCCATCCTGGCGCTCGACGATTCGGTGCCAACCGGCACCTACGTTGACATGTGCTCCAGGCTGCCTCTGGTGGACCCCGCCAGGATCGTGGCACCGACGATCGTCATGCGCGGACAGTGGGACGGCATTGCCGGATTTGACGACCTCGTCGAGTTCTTCAAGCGTCTGCCCAATCCTGACAAGCAGCTCGCCGTGATGCCCGGCATCTCGCACGCCTCGTTCCAGCAGAGGAACTACCTGCTGGTCTATCACATACTCTGGAGTTTCTTTTCACAGCCCGAGCCGGTCTATCGCGGCTGAGCGAAACACTGCTGAGGAGGTAACGATGCGAAGGCTCCCGCGTACCGCCATGCTGGCGGCGATCTGTGTCATCGCTCTCGCCGCCGGCGCCGGCCAGGGCCGCGCCGCCGACGTGGATGCCGCAGCGGCGAAGAAGGAAGGCAAGGTCGTGTGGTACACGTCCACGCCCGTTGAGACGGCCCAGAAGATCGCCAAGCTGTTCGAGAGCGAGAC
>JBAPMW010000441.1:0-6519 GCA_049278815.1 Hyphomicrobiaceae bacterium | reverse complement strand
GGCGTCCGCTGGGCGCCGAACCCCAGCCGCGCCAGCTCCGGCCAGCCCAGGGCGGCGCGCAGCGGCTCCGGCGCCAGCACCTCCAGGCCGTCAGGCTCCACGGCCTCGACCAGCGCGCCCTCGCTGTCCAGGAGGTCTGCCACGAACTCGCGCAGTGCGCTCATGTCTTGCCCTCACGCCGCCTCGAAGTCGGCGCCGAACAGCCTCTCGTCCAGCGCCTTGGCGCCCCGGTGCTGCCGGCTCGCATCGTCCAGGCGCTGGCCGAGCGCCTCGAGCGCCTCTGCACGGGCGGCCTCCGTCGTCTCCAGCCACGCTTCCAGCACCAGATCCGGGAACTCGCGCTCCTCCTCCAGCGCGCCGAGGATGGCGCCCACCTCGCCCACCACCAGCTCGAACATGGAAATCTTCTCCTCCAGCAGCGTCAGCACCTGTTCCTCCAGCGTGCCGCGCGTGACGAGGTTGAACACGAACACCTCGCGATCCTGGCCGATGCGGTCGATGCGGCCGATGCGCTGCTCGATGGCCATCGGGTTCCAGGGCACGTCGAAGTTGATCAGCGTGTTGCAGAACTGGATGTTGCGTCCCTCGCCGCCCGACTGGGTGCACAGCAGAATGGGGGCATGGTCGCGGAACTCGGCGATCGCCGCGTCCTTCTCGGGTCCGCTCAGGCTGCCGTCGAAGCGGGCGAAGACCAATCCCGCCTCCGTCAGACGCCCGCCGACATGGGCCAGCGTCTCGCGCGCGTGGACGAAGATGAGCTTCTTCTCCTGGGGGTTGGCGCGCACCAGCTCGATCAGGGCCGCTTCCTTGCCGCCCCTCCCGATCGTGGCCCAACGCCGGGCGAGGCCGGCCCACACTGGATCGGCGCCCTTCCGCTCGGCGATCCGCGCCAGCGCGCCCGCTGCGGCGGCCGGACACGAGCCCGCCGCGCCCATGAGATGATGCAGCATGAGACGCTGGCGCCCCACGCCACCTTCCGCCGCCAGCCGCCGAGCGGCCGTGACGAGCTCCGCATAGGCCTCGGCCTCGCCTGGCGCAGGGTCGACCTTGATGGTCGTGGCGTGCCGGCGCGGCAGCTTGAGGGCGGCTACCGCGCGGGTGTTGCGGATCATGGCGTCGCGCATGAGGGCGCGCAGGCGCTCGGGGTTCGCCGGCTGGCGCGGCTTGCCCGGGGTCATGTAGGCGGCGCGGAACTCCTTCTGCGTCTTGAAGATGCCGGGCTTGAGCAGCGTCAGCAGATTGTAGAGCTCGATCAGGTCGTTCTGCACCGGCGTCGCCGACAGCAGGAGCAGGAAGCGCTTGTTGAGGGCGTCGACGAGCTTCCAGCTCTGGCTCGACCGGTCGCGCAGATGGTGCGCCTCATCGACGATGACGAGGTCGAACATGCGGGCGCACAGGCGCTCGGCATGCTCGCTGCGCCGGGCCGTGGCGATCGAGGCGACGATGCGGTCCTGGCTCCAGAAGGCCTCAGGGTCCTCGCGCAAGGCCGGCTCGTAGGTGGTCGCGAACGTCAGCCCGAACTTGCTCGTCAGCTCCTCCTGCCACTGGCCCACCAGCGAGGCCGGCGTCAGCACCAGGATGCGCTCGGCCATGCCGCGCAGGGCGTACTCCTTGAGCATCATGGCAGCCTCGATGGTCTTGCCGAGCCCCACCTCGTCGGCCAGCAGGACGCGGCCGCGGAACTGCTTGAGCACCTTGCGCACGGTCTCGACCTGGTGCCACAGGGGCTCGAACCCGGTGAGATGCGGCAGGCACAGCAGCTCGTCGTATCCTTGCGCCAGGCCCAGATGGGCAAGGCGCTCGCGCAGGCCGAACCAGCGGGTGTCGCCGTCCGGTCGGGCAAGGATGCCCGACGACAGCGCTGCCAAGTCGATCTCCATCGTAAGCGGGATCTCGACCTCGACGCTCGGCAGGGGCGGCGGTTGCGCTGCGGTCTCAGCGGCCGGCGCGGGGTGACGCTGGGGGCGTGCGGATGGGGTGCCGCCCGGTCTCGGTGCGGGCTGCGTTGTTGCCTGGCGAGGAGCCTGGGCCTTGCCGATCCTGCCGGCCCTGTTGGCTTCGTCCGAGTGGCGGAGGCGAAGGGGTGCCGGCCCTCTCATGATGAGGTCGAGAGGCGCGATCAACCGCAACATGCAAGGGAAGCCGCGCGGAAAGACCGATAGCGCCGCTTGTCGAGTGACGAGCCCATGCTGGCGCAGGAGCGCCCTGGCGGCATCGAGCTTGCCAAGCTGATTGAGCGCAAGTGCGCGCAGGAGATGTGCAGCGGGGGCACTCCCCACCTTGCCGAGCCGGTCGAGGAACGTGAGCGTGCGATCAGGCTGAACATCGAGCACCGCCGCCGTGGCAGCGAACAGCAGCAGGGTCATGTCCTCCGGACGGGCCGCAACCGCTTCCTCCGCCAGGGGCAGGACACGCCCACCCTCGCTCGCGTTCGCGAACGCCTCGAGCAGCCGATCTGCCCAGATGTCGGCCCAATCCAGCCGCTCCTCGAACAGGTCTGCCTGGCGCACCGCCGTACGTGCCATCGCCCTCGCAACTCCGTTCGGGTCCATGGCCGGCGTCAGCTGCCCGCGCCGATGGAATCGTCTTACGTCAATATGCCCGTCACGACCGTGACCGCCACGACGGCACACACCCTCGCCTGTGGATTTCCCCGAATGCGCCGGTTGGCGTCCCGTGGAGTGGTGCAGGAAAGCGGGCGCCAATGCTTGACTATGCGAAAAGCACACTCCTGGTGCTCTAGTCTAATGCCCCGGCATGGTGCGACCCTGAGGGTATCGCTCCAGAATTCTGCTGACGGTGTAGTCGGGGTGGCCGCCAGGTCGTGCAAGTCCCTGTATGGAGTAGCTGATGCGTTTGTCACTGTCCGGGCGGGATGTCGCTTGCGTTGCCCGGCTTCTCATGCTGATCGCTGGATCGATGGCAGCATTGGCGCCGATGCTGCATGTGCAGAGCGCTGCCGCACAGGACGTTCGGGCTGCAATCGGAAAGGCCAACCTGTACATCGAGGTTGCCAAGCTGACCGAGCGGGCGGTCGATTCCTGGGACCGCTACGCGAGCTGGGTGAGCATGAAGACCGGGCCGACCGGCAAGGAGCGCTACATCTCCTACGGCATGTATGAGCTTTACGATGTGGCCGGCCTGTTAAAGGAGGCGCGCAAGGCCGCCAACCTGAAGCCGAGCACCCCGAACCTCGACACGACGATGAAGCGGTACATGGACGCCTACGAGGTGTTGGCACCGGTCATGAACCGGGCGAGTGACTACTACGAACGCAAAGGGTATCGGACCGACGGCATGGCCGAGGGCCGGGCGCTGCATGCCCGGATGGTGCCGCTCGCCAGCGCGTTCCTGATCGAGCGCGAGGCCATGCTGCGACAGTTGCGCGCCTTCGTTCGCGGGGTCGAACAGCAGGAGGTCGCGGCGATCGAGGCACGCGAGGGACGATCACGGAAGTGGCAGGTAGCTCAAGTCATGCATGCCGCCAACCGTGTCGTAGATCTCTTTCCGCGAGCCCGGCCCACGCCGATCGACTCCGACACGATCGAGGAGATGCTGAAGGCCATTGGCCCCGACACGCCGGGCGAGAAGCTCGACGAGATCATCGGCGGCGTCGTGCGACCTGCAGGCGTTGTGATCGACATGAAGCAGTTCCAGGCCGCCGTGAAGAGATATGCGGACGCGGTCGAGATGCTCGATCGCTTCGCCGCGGAGAAGCCCGAGGGTCTCAAGGACCTCAAGGACCAGGCGCGACGTCTGCTGGATGGGCTGCGCGCGCTGCAGCAACCCTGGAGCGCAGTCAGGGCCGCGACTTCGATGGCTCCGGACCACTGGTGAGCCGGGTCGTCCAGTCCTATTTCTCGATGCTGTCAGCGCGCAGCTCGGTTTCGCCTGGCGCGCTGCGATTCCTGCCATAGTCCTACCGCATACCTCCACTGATCCCCTGGGGCCCGACGCTTTGCCGATCGCCCTGGACGAGTCGTTTCCAATTGTGTTTCGGTTGCTGTCGGACAACCCGATTTTATCGGTTCGGACACGGCGAGCGCGAGAAATAGGCATGAGCCCCGGGTACTATCGTTTCCCCACGCTTCACTCCGACAGGCTGGTGTTCGTCTCGGAGGACGACCTCTGGGCGGTGCCGGCCGCGGGCGGTGTCGCCCGCCGGCTCACGGCCAACCTGGGCGCGGTCTCCGCGCCCTTCTTTTCGCCGGACGGCGCGACGCTGGCGTTCACCGGACGCGAGGAGGGGCACCCCGAGGTCTACGTGATGAGCTCGGAGGGCGGGCCGGCGCGGCGCCTGACCTACCTGGGCGCCGCCACCACCGTGATCGGCTGGACGCCCGGCGGCGACCGCATCCTGTTTGCGAGCGATGCCGGGCAGCCGATCGACCGCGTGCCGGCGGTGCTCGCGCTGCGCCCGGAGGGCGGCCTGCCCGAATCCTGGCCGGTCGGTCACGCCGTCAGCATCACGTTCGGGCCGGGCGGGCGGTCGGCCATCGGCCGCAACAACAACGACCCGGCGCGCTGGAAGCGCTACCGCGGCGGCACGGCCGGCGACATCTGGGTGGACCCGAAGGGCGACGGCCGGTTCCAGCGGCTCGTCCGGCTTGCGGGCAACCTGGCGCGCCCGATGTGGATCGGCCAGCGCATCTACTTCCTCTCCGACCACGAGGGCTCCGGCAACATCTACTCCTGCCTGCCCGACGGCGCCGACGTGCGCCGTCACACCGACCGCACCGACTACTACGTGCGCTTCCCCAACAGCGACGGCCGGCGTATCGCCTACCACGCCGGCGGCGACCTGTTCGTGCTCGACCCGGCCGCCGGCGTGGAGACGCCGGTCGCCGTGGAGCACCGCAGTCCGCGGGTCCACCGCCAGCGGCGGTTCGTGGACCCGGCGCGCCACCTGGAGTCGGCCGCGCTCCATCCGGACGGGCACTCGCTCGCGGTCACCGCGCGCGGCAAGAGCTTCGCGCTGGGCAACTGGGAGGGCGCCGTCGTGCCGGTCGGCCGCGAGGGCGGCGTCCGCTACCGCCTGACCGCCTGGCTCAACGACGGCCACCGGCTGGTGACGGTAGCCGACACGGGCGGCGAGGAAGCGCTGGAGGTTCACTCGACGATGCCGGGCCCGGGGACGGACACCGGGCCGGTGCGGCTCGGCGCACTCGACATCGGCCGTGCCTTCGCGCTCAAGGTCTCGCCGACCGCCGACAGCCTGCTCCTCGCCAACCACCGCAACGAGCTCCTGCACGTGGACCTCGCCGAGGCGGCGCTCCGCGTCGTGGGCCGCAGCGAGCACCGCGCCATCGGCGGCTTCGACTGGTCGCCCGACGGCAACTGGGCCGCTTACGGGTTCGCCACGAGCAACTACCAGATGGGCATCCGCCTCTGGGACCGGCGCACGGACGCGCGCCATGACGCCACGGCGCCCGTCCTGACCGACCACAGCCCCGCGTTCGACCCGGAGGGCAAGTTCCTGTATTTCCTGAGCCAGCGCGACCTGAACCCGGTCTACGACGCGCTGCACTTCGAGCTGTCGTTCCCGCAAGGCACGCGCCCCTTCCTGGTCACGCTCCAGCGCGACACGCTCTCGCCGTTCATACCGGTGCCTCACGCGCTGAAGGGCAAGCCGGACGAGCCCAACGGCGAGGAGAAGCCGGCCGGCAGCAACGAGGGCCAGGCCGCGAAGGAGCAGGCGCCGCCCGCGAAGCCGCCCGAGGTGCGGATCGACCTGGAGGGGATCGCCAGGCGCGTGGCCGGGTTCCCGGTGCCCGAGGGCATCTACGGGCAGATCGCCGGCCTGAAGGGCGGCAAGGCGGTCTTTACGAGCTTCCCCGTCGAGGGGGCGCTCGGGCGCGACTTCGATCCCTCGCAGCCCGACGCGAAGGGCGTGCTGGAGGTGTTCGACTTCGAGACGCAGCGCCGCGAGCCGCTCATCAGCGGCCTGACCGGATTCGCCATCGGGCGCGACGGCAAGTCGATGCTCTACCGCGCCGGGCGCCGGCTGCGCGTGGTGCGGGCGGGTGCCAAGCCGGACGAGAGTGCCGCCTCGGAGCGGCCGGGGCGGCGCAGTGGCTGGATCGACCTTAAGCGCGTCAAGGTGTCGGTGGAGCCGGGCGTGGAGTGGCGGCAGATGGCTCGCGAGGCCTGGCGGCTCCAGCGCGAGAACTTCTGGACCCCGAACATGTCGGCCGTGGACTGGGACGCCGTGTGGGACCGCTACGCGCCGCTGATCGACCGCGTGGGCACGCGCGGCGAGCTCTCGGACCTGATGTGGGAGATGCAGGGCGAGCTCGGCACGTCGCACGCCTACGAGATGGGCGGCGACTACCGGCCGGAGCCGGCCTACCCGCAGGGCTTCCTCGGCGCCGACTACGCCTACGATGCCGAGGCCGACTGCTACGCGCTCGCGCGGATCGTGCAGGGCACCGCAGGCGAACCGGCCGCCGACTCGCCGCTCAACGCGCCGGGCGTGGACGTGCGGCCGGGCGACCGGCTCCTCGCGGTGAACGGCCGGCG
>JBAPMW010000440.1:0-3055 GCA_049278815.1 Hyphomicrobiaceae bacterium | reverse complement strand
GACGACGACCTTGGGATGCCGGCTGCGCCGGCGCAGCCGCCTGGCGAGCCACGCGCGCGAGGCCGTGTGCTCGTCGAGGCAATCCTGCGGCGACCAGCGGCGCGCGCCGTTGGCGATGTAGCGATGGTCATTGAGGCGCTGAGCCGCGTGGCGCATCGCCTCCGATTGCCTCGCAACGCCGGCGTATCGGTAGTCGGTCCACAGTGTGCAGCCCACGAATTCCACGCCGTCGATCGTGACGCTGTCGCGCTCCAGGAGATGGATGTTCGCCGCGGCTGCCGCCTCGGTGCGCCCGGCCGCGAGCTCCGCGTGGCGGTCGCGCCCGTAGAGCTCGTGATTGCCTGCGACATAGAGCACCGGCTTGGCATTGAGCCCCGCCTCCGCAATGAACCGCACGCCTTCGGCGATGCCCCGGCAGATATCGCCGGCGATCACCACGGCATCGTGCTCCGGACGCGGATCTGGCAGCGCCAGGGGATGGCGCCGGTTCACGTCGAGGTGCAGATCGGAGAGGACCCAGAGCTTCATGGTGAGATGGTGAGTGGTGAGATGGTGAGTTTGGGTTGAGTATTGGGGCGGCGCTGATTTCCGCCTCTGCCCGAAAAGCAAGTCGGCTCCACCTTTGCGCCCTACGACTATGCTATAGCTATTGCCGGTCGCTCATTCCCGACTTGGTCACGGAGCGCCTACCGGGCTGACCGCGCAAACCTGAATCTCACCATCTCACCACTCACCACCTCACCTTCTTTCTCACCACTCGCCCTTCTTCCGCAAGTGCTCCACGCATTGGGCGCGGATGTCCTTGAGCTCCCGGAGCGTGCGGTCGAGGTCGGCGCGTTTGGCTTGGAGGCTCTCTATCGCCTCCTCCACGCCCTTCAGGAGCATCTGCGTCTGGGCGATGTGGGCGGGGTCGGCGTCGTAGAGCTTGAGGTACTCGGCGATGGCCTCCAGCGAGAAGCCCAGGTTCTTGCCGCGCAGGATCAGCTTCAGCCGCCCGCGGTCGCGGCGCGAGTAGGAGCGCGCGACGCCGCGCCGCGCCGGGGCGATCAGGCCCTTCGCCTCGTAGAAGCGGATGGTCCTGGTGGTGACGCCGAGCTCGGCGGCCAGCTCGCCGATCGTATAGAGCCGGTCCTCCTCCGGCGCAGCCGGCGGCGGGGCGGCCCTTTGCGGGAGAGAGCTCATCTGGGTTTGCGTCGCGCCTCCTCCTCGGCCTTCAGCTCCTTCTTCGAGAGCTTGCCGATCATGCTCCTGGGGAGCGGCCCGCGCAGCTCGATCTCGGCGGGCGTCTCGATCTTGGAGATCCTGCCCTCCAGGTGCCGCCGCAGCTCCTCCACGCTCGCCGTCGCTCCGGGTCGCAGCTTGACGAACGCCTTGGGGGCCTCCCCGCGATAGTCATCGTGGATGCCGATGACGGTCGCCTCCTCCACCGCGGGATGCTCGCAGAGCGCGTCCTCGATGCGGCGAGGGTAAACATTGTATCCTGAGGAGATGATCAAGTCCTTGATGCGGTCGACGATGAAGCAGAACCCCTCCTCGTCCATGCGGCCCACATCGCCGGTGCGCAGGAAGTCGCCCACGAATTGCTGTGCCGTCTCCTCGGGGCGCCGCCAGTAGCCCTTCATGAGCTGCGGCCCCTTCACGCAGATCTCGCCCTTCTCGCCAAGGGGCACCTCGACGGCAGGATCGGCAAGGTCGCGCAGGGAGACGACGGTGCCGGGCAGCGGCTGGCCGATGGAGCCCGCCTTCACCGGCCCCTCCGGCGGGTTGCAGGTGACCACCGGGCTCGCCTCCGACAGGCCGTAGCCCTCCACCACCTTGCCGCCCGTCAGCGCCTCGAACTCGCGCTTGACCTCGATGGGCAGCGGCGCGCCGCCGGACACGCAGTACTTGAGAGAGGAGAGGTCATAGCTCGCACGCTGGCTGTGGCCCAGGATGGCGACGAACATGGTCGGCACGCCGGGCATCACGGTGGGTTTCATCCGGTCGATGAGCTCAATCGCCTCGTCGAGGACGAAGCGCGGCATCAGGACAATCTCGGCACCGCGCATGAGGCCGTAGTTCATGACCGCGGTCATGGCGAAGACGTGGAAGAACGGCAGCACGGCCAGCACCCGCTCGTCTCCCTCGCCGATGCCGCTCGCCCACGCCACGCTCTGGGCGGCGTTTGCCGTCACGTTGGCGTGGCTCAGCATCGCCCCCTTGGGGGTGCCGGTGGTGCCGCCGGTGTACTGGAGCACGGCGATGTCCTCGTCGGGGTCGATCGCCGGCGGCACGAAGGCCCAGGGCTGCGCCAGCAGGTCGGCATCGCGCACGATCTTGTGACGCACCGCCGATTTGTCGGGCCTCGCCAGGTCCCGGCGCTTGAGCAGCCTGAACAGGAGGGACTTGCCCCAGGGCAGAAGCGCTGTGAAGGAGGTGACAATGGCGCGGTCGAGGGTGCCATCGCGCAGG
The DNA here is from genome assembly GCA_049278815.1 of Hyphomicrobiaceae bacterium. Classification (GTDB taxonomy): domain Bacteria; phylum Pseudomonadota; class Alphaproteobacteria; order Rhizobiales; family Hyphomicrobiaceae; genus AWTP1-13. Next base: position 604 of record JBAPMW010000440.1, on the reverse strand, counting down.
AGCACCTCGACCTTGTTGAAAAGAGCGGCCAGGTCGAGCGTGACCATCAGGCTGGTCTCGCTGTCGCGGACCTGAGCAGCAAGCTCCTCATGAGCATAGAGGGGGTTGTAGTTGACAACCGTGCCGCCAGCTTTGAGGATGGCGAAATAATAGACAATGAATGTCGGACAATTGGGCATGAAGAGTCCGACCTTGGCGCCCTTGCCGACGCCCAGCGCCTGCAGCCCGGCTGCGGTGCGGTCAACCAGCGCACCGATCTCGCGGTAGGTCAGCGAGCGTCCGAGGAAATGCGTGCAGAACCTTTCGCCGTAGCGCGCCACGGCGTCATCCAGGAGCTGGTAGACGGCAGCCGGCTCGATCCGCTGGTGCCAGTCGACATGCGCCGGATAGCGGGTGAGCCACGGATAGGCCGGCGCTGCCAGCCCCGCTCCATCCGTCCGGCCCTCCGCCGCTGCGGACATAGGTCCTGTCATGACGGTGTCTCCTGGGGGCAGCATTGTGCGTCTTCCGGGGCACAGCTGCGCCACGCGTTAAGCTTCACGGAGCCAGGAATCTTGCACATTGGCATTGAACACGCTTTTTTTGCGCGAGACCAGACCAGACC
>JBAPMW010000439.1:0-5527 GCA_049278815.1 Hyphomicrobiaceae bacterium | reverse complement strand
GCGATGCCGCTTCGCCGCATCGCACCCTACGGCCTGCCGGTCGTTGAAGATCGCGCAAGTTACTCCCGATAAATTGTGTGCTCCCATATGAACGACCGCTTGCCTGTCTGCAGGACACGACATGATGTATCCACGCTGGTAGGCGCATCAGCATATGTTTTGAGCCTCTTCCCGCCGTCTTCAATTGCAACTCGCATCGGGTAGGTCGGCCGGCACCCTCCCGAGTAGAATGCGGTGGCCACACCCACAAGCTCCTGGGCGTTTCGTTGCCAACGAAAGACTATCGTGCCGGGTGTGATCCCCAAGGTGGCGCCGAGCCCTCCGACCTTCAGGTAACGGATGGTGACCGCACCAGCGTTATCCTGCAATTCGAGCACCGAACCCACCTCCGTGCGCCAATAGCTCGCTGTGCTGCTCTTGCGGTCGGTTTGGCTTCGCCGACTTCTGCGGCGGCGGGGCAACAACCGGTCGCGGCAGCCCCGGAGCCGCGGTCGGCCCATCCCCCGGCAGCAGCGCAATCGTCTCCCCGCCCACCGACCCATAGGTGAACGGCTCCTGCCGGCCGCCCGTAGCGGCCTTCACGGCGTCGCGCACCTTGCCCAACATGATGCGGATGTCCTGGCCGGGGGTGCCCATGTTGAGCGTCAGCGCCGCCGCGAATGGGCTGGGGTTCGAGCTTCGATGGCGGCCGCGAAGCTCAAAAAAAAACCGTCATGCACGGACGGCAAGACGTCGCAGCTCGTGTGAGGATCGTACGCGATTCACAAGGCTGCCGTATTGCGATGCAGCATAGCGCGACACAGACAACGGGAAAGACTCAGCAGGAACCACGCATGATCTGTTGCAGGGCGGCGGACGATACGCTCGTAAGGCGAATTCGCAATCGGCCGGGCCGATCGCTTGCGGTCCTCCTGCTCGGCTCGTGGGTGCATGTCGGCGTCGCCTCGGCGGCGGAGCCCGTTGACTGCGCCAGCATCGGCTTGGGTCGCCTCGATGTGGCGTCGGGCGCCAGCACCTTCCGTTCGGTGGCAATGAGCGAGGGCGACATGCTGGCCTTCGCACTTGGAGCCGATACGCGCGCGACGGGAACGGTTACTCTCCTGGCAGGCGACGGCCGTGAGCGGCGCCTGCTTTTTGGACCGCACGCAACGCAAGTCTCCTACACGGCAGAGCGCTCCGGTGCGGTCCGCTTCCGCCTCGCTTCGAAAGATGGAACCGTCGCGTCCGTCGTCACGACCTGCCACCCCGCGCGCGGCTCGGGCGCAATGGCACCGGACGGCTTGAACGTCGCCATGAGCGTGCCCCTTCTCTTCGGCGCGCCGGCGTCGAAAGATGGTACCGCGACCGGCGTTGTCGCCCCCACATCCACCCTGCAATGGCTCGGCGGCGAGCAATCCGGGAAGGAGGCGCCGGCCGGAACGTACGGTATCAATCTCAAGCTGCAGCCGGCCCTTATGATCGGCGTCCTGGCGAATTTCGATCAGGCCAGCGATCCGCTGCTTGGGCCTTCCGCACTGTCCGAGCAACCCTGGCTGATCGGCCCCGTGATGAGCATGCAACTGGCGGACGGCTTGTCGCTGGACGCGCGCGCGGCTTGGGGACTCGCCGACCCCGTCACCGGCCACACCGCAAACCGCCAGACGTTCGATGCCCGCCTGACCAGCAAGCAGGCGACAGGTCCGTGGCGCTTCTCGCCGAGCATCGGCTTCGCCCATGTGCAGGCGCTGCTCGGCACCGCCGCCGAGCACTCCGCCGCTGTCTCGGGCCAAGCGGTCGAGTCGGGCCGCATCGACGTCAAACCCGAGATGGCCTATCGCATTGACATGGGCCACTCGATGTACATTGAGCCGAAAGTCATGGTCGGCACCTTCTGGAACCTCGGCGATGCGGCCACGACCGGCTCAACCACGGGCGCGGGGCACGACCCGCGGCACATGGCCGAGACCGGCATCACCTTCGGCGCTGCTGACGGCACCCAGCTACAGCTCGGCGGAGGTGTTCAGGAAGGCGAGACACGCTCGGATGCCGTGTGGAGCGGGAGAATGCAGCTCAACATTCCGCTGAAGTAATCCGCGCGATCGGTCAGCGGGAACCAGCGCCTCTATCGCGTCACCCGCTCCGTCGTCCAGGTCTGCGCTTCGCTTGACCCAGCCTACGCGCTATGATCCCGCCACGGCCGGAGCCCTGCAGGCCCATCGGGAGGAGCACCATGTTCAAGACCACCGTCGCCGGCAGCCTGCCGAAGCCCTCCTGGCTCGCCGAGCCGGACCGGCTGTGGGCACCCTGGCGGCTCGAAGGCGCCGACCTGGAGACGGCCAAGCGCGACGCCACGCTGCTCGCCATCAAGGAGCAGGAGGACGCCGGCATCGACATCGTCAGCGACGGCGAGCAGGCGCGCCAGCACTTCGTGCACGGCTTCCTGGAGCGGGTGGAGGGCATCGACTTCGCCCACAAGGTGGAGATGGGCATCCGCGCCGACCGCTATAAGGCGATGGTGCCGCAGGTCATGGCGCCGGTGCGGCTCAAGGGCCGGGTGCACGCGTTCGAGGCGCAGGCCGCCCGCGCCCACACCGGGCGCCGCCTCAAGTTCACCCTGCCCGGCCCCATGACCATCGCCGACACCATCGCCGACCGCCACTACGGCGACAAGGTGAAGATGGCCTTCGCCTTCGCCGAGCTCCTGAACCAGGAGGCGCTGGCCCTGGAGCAGGACGGCGTCGATGTGGTGCAGTTCGACGAGCCGGCCTTCAACGTGTTCATGGACGAGGTGACCGACTGGGGCATCGCCGCCCTGGAGCGCGCCGCCCAGGGCCTCAAGTGCACCGCGGTGCACATCTGCTACGGCTACGGCATCAAGGCCAACGTGGACTGGAAGGCGAGCCTGGGCGGCGAGTGGCGCCAGTACGAGGCGATCTTCCCGGCCATCGCCAGGAGCAGCATCCAGCAGGTGTCGCTGGAGTGCATGCACGCCAAGGTGCCGGTCAGCCTGATCGGCCTGCTGCAGGGCAAGGACATCCTGGTCGGCGCCATCGATGTTGCCAGCGACACGGTCGAGACCCCCGAGGAGATCGCCGCCGTCGCCGCCGAGGCCGCCCGCCACGTGCCGGCCGCCCGCATCCAGCTCTGCACCAACTGCGGCATGGCCCCCATGCGCCGGGACGTGGCCTACGCCAAGCTGGCCGCCCTGGCCAAGGGGGCGGCGCTGGCGCGGGAGCGGGTGGGGTGATCAGGCTTTTTGCCGCGGGTAGTCGGGTGGCGATCGGCCCCGGCTTTACTGCGTCACGAATGCCCAGCTCGCGCACCTTGGCGAGCAACTTCTCGTCCGACCATTGTCCCTTGCCGACGAAATGCAGCAGCGACTGATGCTGCGCCGACGTCCGGGCCGGCGCGGTCTTCGCCGCCATCGGCTCCACGCTCTCCTCTCCAACGGCAGCATCAGGCCGACGCAGTAGTCATGCAGGGCCGCACCCGATCGGCATGGCCGATTACGCTGGCAAGCTTGTCGATGTAGGCCTCCAACCGCTCCTCGCACGTCGCCGTTGCGTGCCGTCCCATCGTGCCCGCTCCCCCTGCCGAAGATGGAATCTTCGCCACTACAGGCGTCGCAAGCGGTGTAGGCTGCGGCCTAATGACTCACCCTGTGACTCAGTAAGACTAGTGAGCGGCTTCCCAGTTGTCGGCGGCCTTGGCGTCCACGTGCAGCGGCACGGCGAGGCGGATTGCGGGCTCGGCGGCGTCCGCCATGATCCGTGCGACGGTCTTCATCGTGGCGCCAACGTCAGCGAGCTTGGCCTCGAGCACAAGCTCGTCGTGGACCTGCAGCAGCATGCGCGTCGATTCGAGGCCCGCGGCCTTCAGGGCAGCCGGCATGCGGATCATGGCGCGGCGGATGATATCGGCGGCCGAGCCCTGGATCGGTGCGTTGATCGCGGCCCGCTCCAGGAATCCGCGCGTCGACGGGTTCTTGGTGTTGATCTCGGGGAAATGCATGCGCCGGCCGAAGATGGTCTCGACGAACCCGCGCTCGTGTGCCTGGCGCTTGGTGGCCTCCATGTAGTCCCTGATGCCGGGAAAGCGCTTGAAGTAGGTGGCGATGTACTCGCCTGCCTCCTGCTTGGGGATGCCGAGCTGGGCGCCGAGCCCGAACGCCGAGATGCCGTAGATGATGCCGAAGTTGATGGCCTTGGCGCGGCGTCGCACCTCGGGCGGCATGCCCTCGATAGGCACGCCGAACATCTCCGAGGCGGTCATGGCGTGAATGTCGAGGCCATCGGCAAAGGCGCGCCTGAGCTGGGGAATGTCGGCGACGTGTGCCAGCACGCGCAGCTCGATCTGGCTGTAGTCCGCTGAAATGAGCTGGTGCCCCTCCTCGGCGATGAAGGCGGTGCGGATCTCGCGGCCTTCTTTCGTGCGGATCGGGATGTTCTGCAGGTTGGGATCGTTGGACGACAGCCGGCCCGTGGAGGTCGACGCCAGTGCGTAGCTCGTATGGATGCGCCCCGTCGCCGGGTTGATGTGCGCCGGCAGCGCCTCCGTATAGGTCGAGCGCAGCTTGGCGAGCTGGCGCCATTCGAGCATGACGTTGATGAGCTTGCGCGCGGACTCCGGCAGGTCCTCGCGCGCGGCGAGGTCATCGAGCAGGTTGGCGCGGGTCTCCCATTGGCCGGTCTTGGTCTTGCGCCCGCCGGGCAGCTTGAGGTTGTCGAACAGGAATTCGCCGAGCTGCTTGGCTGAGCCGAGATTGAACTTGTGCCCTGCCAGCTCGTAGATCTCCTGCTCCAGGCGCGTGATGCGCTGGGCGAACGTGGAGGTGAGCCGCGCCAGGATCGCCTTGTCCACCTTGATGCCGGCGCGCTCCATGTCGGCCAGCACGGCCACCATCGGCCGCTCGAGCGTCTCGTAGACGATTGCCATGCGCTCCGCTGCGAGGCGCGGCTTAAGGACGGTCCACAGGCGCAGCGTCACGTCGGCATCCTCGCCGGCGTATTCCGTGGCCTTGTCGAGCGGCACCTGCGCGAAGGTCTTGTCCGACTTCTTGGCGCCCGGCGCGAAATCGCGCACCTGCGTGAAGCTCATGCAGGCATGGCCGAGATGCCGCTCGGCGAGCGAGTCGAGGCCGTGCGCGCCGCGGCCGGCGTCGAGCACGTAGGACAGCAGCATGGTGTCGTCGAGCGGCGCCACGGCGATCCCGTGCCCGGCCAGCACGACGCAGTCGTACTTGAGGTTCTGGCCGATCTTGAGGACGGAGGCATCCTCCAGCAGCGGCTTCAGCGCCTGCAGCGCCTCGCGTACCGGTATCTGCACCGGCGGCTGGCCATCGAAGTCGAACGTGCCGCTGGCGGCCCGATGCCCGAGCGGCACGTAGCAGGCGCGTCCTGGAGCGACGGCCATGGAGAAGCCGACGAGCCCGGCCTGCATGGGGTCGAGGCTGGTGGTCTCCGTATCGAAGGCTACGCGACCGATGGCGAAGGCCTCCGCGACCCACGCCTCCAGGCGCCCCAGGCTGGTGACCGTCTCGTACCTGGTG
>JBAPMW010000438.1:0-7252 GCA_049278815.1 Hyphomicrobiaceae bacterium | reverse complement strand
GAACAGAACACTACAAGCCGCGGGGATGGTAGCAACTTCAGAAGGCGACCTGCCCACGCGGCAGCAGGCAGGTGGGTCCTATCCGATGCCGGGCGGCAGCGTCTCGGCAGACGCCTCGACTTGCAGCAGGAGGCTCCGCAGCTCGGGCTCCTGCACCGCCGCCGCCGCATCGCTCAGGGTGAACCAAGCGCGCCGGCGGCGCTCGCATTCGGGCCAGGTCTCCAGCTCCTCCTCCACCTCCAGGAGGAAGACCGCGACGCGCACCAGCACGGAGCCCGACTGCCGGCGCTTCTGGTAGGTGTAGGAGCCGATGCTCGTCGCCCGCGCCTCGCCCAGCACGCCCGCCTCCTCGCGCGCCTCGGCTGCGGCGGACAGGTAGTCGTGCTGATCCGGCCAGGGCCAGCCTTTGGGGATGATCCAGCGCTGCGTCTGCAGCGTGGTGACGAGCATGACGAGAAGGGCCCCGTCCGGCCCTCTGCGGACCGGCAGCGCCGCAACCTGCCGAGAGAATTCCATCGTATTAAGCATAAGCCTATATCTGACCGCGTCGCGGCATTGTGACAAGGGCTTTATGGCGAAAATTGCGTCCCAGGACAGCGGCTTGGCGACCTGTTGCAGGGCATCGAGAGCGCTTCCGAGGCAGCGGGGGCAGACCGGCGGGCAATCAGATGGGCGAGCGTCGCCGGGACGCTGAGGTTTCCGCCGTCGGCTTTCAATGCGGCGCCGCGTGACCAGCTCAGGCGCGGGAGGACGCCGCAAGCTCCCGCTCCGCCGCCTCCGTCCAGCGGCGCAGCTCCGCCTCGTACTCGGGGCCGTCCCAGGCGCGGTGGTCGCCCTTGGCGTAGGCCGCGGCGTTGCGGCGGTACAGCATGGCGTTGACACGGTTGGCGACGAAGCCGTTGCGCGTCCGCACGACCTTGGCCGGGGTGCCCATGACGATGGAGTTGGGCGGGACGATGGTGTTGTCGGCCACGTAGCTGTGGCCGGCGACGATGGAGTTCTCCCCGATCACGGCCCCCTCCATGACGGTGGCGCCGATGCCGATCAGGCAGTTGTCGCCGATGGTGCAGCCGTGCAGGACCACGCGGTGGGTGATGGAGCAATAGTCGCCGACGATGGTGGGCGTGCGGTAGCCCACGTGCACCATGACGTGGTCCTGCAGGTTGGTGCAGCGCCCGATGCGCACATGGAAACCCTCGGCGCGGATCACCGCATACGGCCAAAGGCTCGAGTCCGCGCCGATCTCCACCTGCCCGTGGATACGCACCGTGGGATCGATATAGGCCGCGTCCGGGAATCTCGCCCTCAAATCAAATTCCATGCCCTGGTGCCTCGAGCCGCCTGCAAGCCCAACAGGCTTCCCATTAGCACGGGGCCGCTGCGCTTGACACGGTGCGGCGCTTGAGGCGAAGGCTGGACAGCCCCGATCCCCACCCAAGCGCCGCGGAGTCCATCCCATGGCCAGCACCGAAGCCGCCCGCGCCCGCCTCGTCGAGATCGTCAAGCAGCGCTCGTTCTCCGCCGGCGCCGAGACCAGGCTGGTCTCCGGGCGCTCCTCCAGCTTCTACTTCGACATGAAGCCCACCATGCTGCATCCTGAAGGCGCGCACCTGATCGGCGAGCTGGTGCTCGACGCGCTGGCGGGGGCGGAGGTGGACCTGGTCGGCGGCCTGGAGATGGGTGCCGTGCCGCTCGCCACCGCCGTGGCTGCCGCCAGCCACGCACGCGGCCGGCCGTTGCCGGCGATCTTCGTGCGCAAGCAGGCCAAGGAGCACGGCGCCAGGAAGCTGGTGGAGGGCTTGGCGCCGGGCGAGACCCTGGCCGGAAAACGGATCGCCGTGCTGGAGGACGTAACCACCACCGGCGGCTCCGCCAGCAAGGCCATCGAGGCGCTCCGCGCCGAAGGTGCCATAGTTGACCGGGTCATCACCATCGTGGACCGGCTGGAGGGCGCGGCCGACAGTTTCAAGACCGCCGGCATCCCCTTCACGCCGATCCTGACGGCGGCGGATTTCCGGTGACTGTGGGTTGATCGCCCCAGGCGAAGGCCCGGGGTGCATCGCAGCACGCGCGCGCTAGTGAAACTCGCAATCCTCCGGGGCTACACCGAATGCCTTCTTGCGGTTGCCGTCCAGGAAACAGCCATGGGACCATTGGCCGGAGTAGACCTGACCGTCCTCGGTACGCAAGGTGCCTTGACCATGGGGTTGATGATCCTCGAAATTGCCTTCGAATCTCATCCCATTTGTAAAGGCCAGTACACCGAAACCGTTCAATTTCCCCCTTCGAAACTCGCCCTCGTCGGTCCCAAACAGCTTGCCGGATATAAACCAGCGCAACGTTCCGCGTCCGTGGACGAAGCCGTCCACGCAGGGCCCCTTCCACATGACGGTCTCGTCAAATTGTGGAAAGGGGTTCCATACACGACAACCTGTCGAAGAATCGGCCAACCACTCCGGTGAACGTTGCTGCGCATAGCCCAAACCCGGCAGCGCCGCGAATAAAGTGAGCAGCAACAGGGCCTTCGCGAGGCGGCCATGACTGTCGCGTGATACCGATCGGGTCATAAGTTTCTCCATCGCAAATACACGACTGAGCCTAGCCGGCTTATGCACGGCGTGGAAGAAGCTAAATTCAGCGCGTGGGAACCACCGTCCGCTTCACCCGCTCAAGCAGGGCCTGACGCGAGAGAATCTCCACCCGGCCCGGATACGGCGGCCGGTCGTTGATGGAGGCGCCGACAATCACGGCCTTATCACCGGAGATGGCGATATTGGTCACGAATCTCGTGGCGACGGTTATCTTGCTCACCGTGCCGTCGGGCGCCACGGCCAGGATGCGGCCCGAGCCATAGATCGGCACGAACACGATCCCGTCCCGGTCCACCTCGATCCCGTCGGGTCCAGTCTCGGCGTACTCGGTCTCTGTCGGCGAGAAGTACTTGCCGACATCGAGGAGCAGCCGGCGGTTGGCGATCGAGAGGTCGCCGCCCAGATCGAATTGCCAGACCTTGCGCGCCAGGTGCTCCGACACGAGGAGCCGTCGCTTGGCGAAGTCCACTGCGATGCCGTTGGCGTAGCGGAGGTTGTCGAGTATCTTGCGCACCGACCCGTCGGCAGAGAGGTGGAACACCTTGCCGGTGGCCGGTGCCCCCAGCATGAAGATGCCCGCATCGGTGAAGAACACGCCGCCCTTGCCGTCGGTGTGGCAATCGTTGGGGTCCTGGAAGCGCTCGCCGCTTGCGGCTGCGGCGATCTCACCCAGCTTGCGGCCGGTGGCGTCGAGATGCACGAGCTTGGCGCCGATGTGGCACAGCACGATGAGGTCGCCGCTGCGGTAGGCGGAGATGGCGGTGGGCCCGCAGCCAGGCTCGTGCCAGAAATCGCGCCGTTGCCCGGCCTTCCACTCCACCACCTTGTGCGCCGCCATCTCGGCATAGAGCAGCCGCTCGCCGATCCACACCGGCCCCTCCGGATAGGACGCGGCCCAGGCGTCGTGCCTGGCCTCCTCCGCCCGCAACGGCGACGGCCAGGCGAGCGCGCCAGCCGTGAGCGCCGCCACGACGGCCGCCGCCCGCACGCCTTTGGCGAGCTGCCGCCGGACCAGGAAGAGGAGCGCGGCCAGGACCGCCAGGATGACACCGAACGCCGTGGTGATGGCGCGTACGCCGAAGCTGGGGATCAGGTAGAACGTGGTGGCCAGCGTGCCGGCCACGTTGCCGAGCGTGGACACGCTGTAGACGAGCCCCGCGGTCTTGCCGCCGGCCTCCAGGTCCACCAGCAACAGCCGCACCACGAACGGCGAGCACGCGCTGAGGAACGCAACGGGCAGCAGCGACAGGGCGAGCGCGGCAATGAGCACGCCGAGGAAGCCGTCGCCGAGCGTCTGGATGATGAATTGCTGCACAGCATCGGCGGTCGGCGGCACAACCAGCATGCAGCCCGCGGCCAGGGCGACACACAGGGCGAGCAGGCCGACACCCGGATAGGCATCGACCGCGTAGCCGCCGGCGAAATAGCCCACCATCATGGCGAACAGCACCACCGAGATCAGGCACGCCCAGGTGTTGATGCCGCTGCCGAAATAGGGGTTGAGATAGCGGCTGCCCAGCATCTCGAACCCCATCAGGCCGAAGCCGATGACGAACAGGGCCGCCAGCAGCCCGAGGCGCGCCGTGCGCTGAGTTGTCATTTCTTCCGCGGCCCCGTGAACTCATCGAGCTTGCGGTTGTGCTTCTCGATGGCGAGCAGGGACTCGACCGGCGCGAAATCGTCGGTCAGCACCTTGCCCGTGCTGCGCGTGACGGGTGCGCGCTCGGGGATGACGAGCCGGACGGGGTACTTCAGGTTGTGCTTGGCCTGCACCTCGGCGGCGCGTGCCGAAAGCTCCGCGTCCGTCCGCCTGGGACCGTCGTAGGCGACCAGCACCCAGTTGCCGCCCGCATCGTAGGCCTCGACGCTGGGAAACACCTTCAGGATGGTGGCCACCGCCGAGTCCAGCAGCATGGTGCTTGTCTCGACATTCTGTACCACCACGCCGCCCGGCTTCAGCTTGGATTTGACGACCTTGTAGAACTCCTCGGTCAGGAGGTGGAACGGCACGAACGGCCCGCGATAGGCGTCGATCATGATGACGTTCCAGGTGTCCTTGCTCTTGACCATGTAGCTGCGGCCGTCGGCGACGACGATCTTGAAGCCCTCGCCCTCGCGCACGGCGAAATGCTTCTTGGCCAGCTCCACCACCGCAGGGTCGAGCTCCACGCACGTGATGTCGAGGGAGGGGATGTGCTTGTGCAGGTACCAGGCGGTGCGGCCGCCGCCGAAGCCGATCTCGAGCAGGTTGTCGAGCCCGCCGGCATAGGCGAGCGCCACGGTCATGTAGCGCGTGTAGGGAACCGGCAGCGCCAGCTCGTCCCGCGTGTCGTAGATGGACTCCGTATAGAACCGCTTATTGTGCCCGAACGTCATGAGCACCTCCGGGCCGTCCTTGTAGACGTAGATATTGTTGTAGGTGGAGCTGCGCTCGTCGATCAGCTTCGGCTCGGCCTGCGCCAACCCCACGCCGAAGCCGGCGAGGGCGAGGAGCGCCAGTGCCAGACGGCGGCAGCTCCCGGCGGCAAAGAGGTTCCACTGCTGCATGATGCCCTTCGGTGCTTGGCGTCGATCTGGATGAGATCGCGACGGTGTGGCTTCTTGGGGAGGCTCATTGAGACTGAGTTCCTAGTCCCCACCACGGACCCAGCGCAAGTCGGCTCCAATCCGGTGACCCGAAAGGTGCTGGGGGGCCGCCTTCGCATGCGGCCCGCAGATGCAGTAGCATCTCGCTACGGTGAGGTGTCGGGGGTGTGACATGGGCATGCAACAATTGCGGCTGCGACAAGTCTCTCCTTTGCTTGCGCTGGTGCTGGCGGGCGTGCTGTCGAGCGTCGGATCGCCCCGCGCCCAGCCTGGACCGGCCCCCGCTCGCGGCAACTGCCTGACCTTCCACCAGGTCCACCCGGAAGTGCGCGCACCCGCCGCGCTGCAGACGCGTGCGCCCGAGGGGTTCAAGGTCTATCTGGTCGCCTACAGCGAGCGGCCCGAGGAAGGACTCATCTTGCGCGAGACGCCCTTTGTCGATGGCGGCGATCTGGCCGATGCCGAGACGAGCTTTGATCTCGCGACCGGCCAACCGGTCGTCATCCTGCGCTTCAACGACACGGGACGCGCCAAGCTCGCGGGCTTCACGCAAGCCCACGTGGGCCGTGCGATCGCCATCGTCGTGGACGGCCGTGTGATCTCGGCCCCGCTGGTCCGAGAGCCGATCCTGGACGGCATCAGCCAGATCGGCGGCAGCCTTACCGCAAAGGACGCCGTCGGGCTGGTTGCGAAGCTCAAGTCAGGGACCTGTGCGCCGGCACGGTGACACGCTCGGCCAGCAATCGCACAATCGCACACGTTAACCAACTGACGTAGCTTGGCATTTTGCGGCACTTGGCGTTGCCCTATGCATATCCTGCCTGGTTTCAATCGCAGCGGGCGGTGCGCGACAATATATCCCCCGAAACGGGATGCCGCCATCGCAAGCATTTCATATAGCGAGACAGCAGGCGGTTGGTACTTTGCCCGCACCAAGGACTGGCCGTCTGCCGGCCGCGTCCGGGAGCCTTCGAGCGCAAGCAGGGCTCTCCGGGCGCGGCCATCCCGCATCTTCCCGCGGCTGGCAGTCTCGCCGCCTCGGTGGTGCCGCCCTCGACACAACCCCATCTCCAACTTGTCCACAGGCCCCGTGCGATATCCTGCGAAGGTTGTCGCATTAACGACCTGTCAACGCTATCCTGGGCTTCACCGCTCTCGGTAGGCCTGTCAGGCGGAGCGGTTGTGCCAGTTCGAGTCAATGCGGGGAGCTCGGGTGCGCAACTTCTACAAGGTGCTCGGCATCGCCACCACGGCCGATGACCAGCGGATCAAGACAGCGTTCCGGCGCCGCGCCAAATCGGTGCACCCGGACGTCAATCCGGGCAATCAGCGTGCCGAGGCGCGCTTCATCGAGCTGATGCAGGCCTACAAGATCCTGCGCGACGCCGAAACGCGCGCCGAATACGATGCCTACCTGGCGGAGCGGCGCAGCCAGTCGCGGCGGCGTCTCGTCCACTGCGCGGGCCTGATGATGACCAGCTTCATGCTGACCGCAACCTCGGCCATCTTTCTGATGAGCATGGCCGGCGCCAACGTCCCCTTCCGCGAGAGCTGGCAGCTTGCCATCGCCGCCGTGTCGCCGGGCAATGCCAAGGCGCCGGCGGCCCAGAGCCACGGCCAGAAGGATGGCGCCGGCTGGATCGCGCAGGTCGCCGTCGCCCCCGCGTCCGACGGCCCGGTGCCGCCGCCTGATCGCGTTGTGTCCGCGCCGGACGCCAAGGCTCCCTCCAAGCCGCCGACGGCAAAGAGCCGCCAGGGCGCGCCCGACAGTCCCGGCAGCCGGGCCAAGGACACGCGGCAGCACGTGGCGACCGGACCCAAGCAGGCCCCCTCCGCCGTCAAGCGTTGGGAGCCTCCGCCATCCTCGACGAGCGACGAGAGCTGGCCGTCGTTCCCGTCCGCCGACGAGCCCCGCTACAGCCTGGGCGCCTCGGATCTGCGCTAGTGCTACTGTTGTCATCCCGGCACTTGTTGCCGGGATCCAGCTCACAAGTAACGCCGGAGCGCGATGTGGGGTGGATCCCGGGCACAAGGCCCGGGATGACAAACTGGCTGTAGCGTCGGAGACAGGACAC
>JBAPMW010000437.1:0-1753 GCA_049278815.1 Hyphomicrobiaceae bacterium | reverse complement strand
CCGGTGGAACGGCCTATCCAAGCGCGAGGCGGCCGACGGAGACGACCGAGCAGGGCGTTCTTTGCGCCCCACGCGATCAAGGTCAGAGGCCACCGGGCGCAAGCCTGGACGCCCTGCTCCTCCTTTGCGAGAGCGAATAGTGGACCTGGTGGTGTATATACGCCCGGCTGACACCTGTTGCACCGCGTCCCCGCCATCCGCTCCTATCCCCGCACACAGCTGTGGCGAGTAGGGTTCCCCGCACGAGCAGAGCCTGCGGAGCACTTATGTTTGCGGGCAACCTAAGTGGCGAATGGTAGTGACGAATGGTGGTATGGTGCTGAGACCGACCATTGGCCATTCGCCATTCGCACACTTCCCGCATCGCACTTGCAGCGCGGGCACCGGGCGCCGTATTTTGCGGCACACGGGCCCGCCCCCACGGCAGCCCAAGCAGCCTGAAGGGTCCACACAAACATGAGCGGCGCGGTTCCGGTCGTGCGCAGCTTGGCGCTGTTGCGAGCGCAGGTCGCCGCTTGGCACGCGACCGGCGAGAGCGTCGCGCTCATCCCCACCATGGGCGCGCTGCACCGGGGTCACCTGGAGCTGGTGCGCCTCGCCAAGGCGCGCTGCCGGCGCGCGGTGGCGTCGATCTTCGTGAACCCAACGCAGTTCGCCCCGCACGAGGACTTCGACCGCTACCCGAGGGACGAGGCCGGCGACCTCGCCGAGCTGGCGACGGTGGAGTGCGACCTGGTCTGGGCACCGGACAAGGCCTGGATGTATCCTGAGGGCTTCGCCACGCGCATCGTGCCGGAGGGCGCCGCGGAGGGCCTGGAGAGCGAGTCCCGGCCGCACTTCTTCACCGGCGTGGCGACCGTGTGCTGCAAGCTCTTCACGCAGGTTGCGCCCGATATCGCCGTGTTCGGCGAGAAGGACTACCAGCAACTCTGCGTCGTGCGCCAGATGGTGCGCGACCTCGACCTGCCGCTCGACATCGCGGCGCTGCCGACCGTGCGCGAGCCCGACGGCCTGGCGCTCAGCTCGCGCAACGCCTATCTCTCTGCCACCGAGCGCACGGTGGCACCGCTTCTCTACCGCGTCATCTGCGACGTGGCCCGCGTTGCGGGGCGCGGCAGCCCCGCCGGCGCCATTGCCGAGGGCAAGGCCACGCTGGCAGCGGCCGGCTTCGCGGTCGACTACCTCGAGGTGCGGGATGCCGAGACGCTGCGGCCCGCCGCGGCCGACGTCTGCCGCCCGCTCAGGGTGCTGGTGGCCGCCCGGCTCGGCAGGACGCGGCTGATCGACAACGTCGCCGCGTGAGCAGCGCGCTTCTGCCAGGAAGCCCGAGCACCTGATGCTGTTCATCCTCAAGGTCGCCATCACGCCGCTTCTGGTGGCCGCGGTCTCGCTGGCCGCGCGCAGGTGGGGACCCACTGCAGGCGGCCTGCTCATGGGCCTGCCGTGGTTCACGGGGCCCGTGCTGTTCGTGCTGGTGCTCGACCGTGGGGCTGAGTTCGGCGTGGCGGCGTGCATCGGCATCGAGCTGGGCGTCGTGTGCATCAGCGCCTTCATGCTGGCCTATGGCCTGCTGGCCGCTGTCTCGCGCTGGCCGTCGAGCCTTGCGGGCGCGGCGGCGGCCTTCTTCGCCGGCGCGGCAGTGCTGACCGAGCCCTCCCTGCAGGCCTGGATCACGCCCAGGCCCGTGTGCCCGCTCTGGGCCGCGGCCGGCCTGGGCGCCGCGAGCCTGGGCACCGTGCTCGTGCTGCTGCCC
>JBAPMW010000436.1:0-3900 GCA_049278815.1 Hyphomicrobiaceae bacterium | reverse complement strand
CCATCCTCCAGATCGAGCGTCCGAGATGTGTGAATGCCGTAGGTCTGCGGGTCTGACCCCATGGCGTAAACCCAGAAGCGGTCGGCCTCGGGCTTCGCCTCAGCCCCCCTGCGGCTGCGTCCGCTTCACCAGGGCGTCGATCGCCATCAGGTCGCGCAGCAGGCCTTCGAGGTCCTTCAGTGGCA
This sequence comes from Hyphomicrobiaceae bacterium, assembly GCA_049278815.1. Taxonomy (GTDB): domain Bacteria; phylum Pseudomonadota; class Alphaproteobacteria; order Rhizobiales; family Hyphomicrobiaceae; genus AWTP1-13. Next base: position 3,715 of record JBAPMW010000436.1, on the reverse strand, counting down.
CCATGTTGGGGCCGTCGGACGGGGCGTTGTCGGGGTCCTGGTGCGTTTCAATGAAGACGCCCGCCACGCCCACCGCCACCGCGGCGCGGGCCAGCACCGGCACGAAGCGCCGGTCGCCGCCGGAGGCGGTGCCCTGGCCGCCGGGGCTCTGCACGGCGTGGGTGGCGTCGAAGATCACCGGGCAGCCGATCTGGCCCATGATGGGAATCGCGCGCATGTCCACCACCAGCGTGTTGTAGCCGAACGAGGCGCCGCGCTCGGTGACGAGCACGTTGGGGTTGCCGCTGCCGGTGACCTTGGCAACCACGTTGGGCATGTCCCAGGGCGCCAGGAACTGGCCCTTCTTGATCTTCACCGCACGCCCGGTGCTGGCCGCCGCCACCAGCAGGTCCGTCTGGCGGCACAGGAAGGCGGGGATCTGCAACACGTCGACCACCTCGGCAAGGCGGGCGCACTGGTCGACCTCGTGCACGTCGGTGACGACGGGCACGCCCAGCGCCTGGCGAATCTCGGCGAGCACCGGCAGCGCCCCGTCGAGCCCCAGGCCGCGCCTGGCCCCGAGGGAGGTGCGGTTGGCCTTGTCGAAGGAGGTCTTGTAGACGAGCCCGATCCCGAGCCGGCCGCAGATCTCCTTGAGCGCGGCGGCCATCTCCAGCGCATGGCCCCGGCTCTCCATCTGGCAGGGGCCGGCGAACAGCGCGATCGGCCGGTCGTTAGCGAAGGTGACGTTGCCGATGGCAACGGCGGGATTGGGCTTGGGCGAGTCGGTCATGCGGCGCACCATAGCAGGCCGCGTGTGCGCGCGGTGCAGGCTTTTGTGCCTCATGGAGCCGCGGCCCATGCCGGGCCCGAGCGGGGTGCGCGTCAGGCGACGGCGGCCGCCCGGCTACGGAAACAGCACGATGCCCAGCGCCAGAACGCCGATGGTCACGACGATGACAAACGCAAGGAAAGACCGGTGCATGGGGCCGCGTTCGTCCATTCGATCCTCCCGTCGTTGACCGCTTCTCCGGGCGTCGACTGTCGTCGCCGAACGCCCGCGCGGTCTTGCTCGCCAGCGTAGCAGACGGCGCGCGGCCTCGTCCACAATGGGGCAGCAAGGCAGTAGGCAGCAGGCAGTAGGCAGCGGGCAGTAGGCGGCTGGAGCTACGCGGGACGCCTGGCCAGGTTACAGCACGATGTCATTTCGCAAATATCAGATCATGGGGTGACGCAAACGTGACGACTAAAGAGCGAACAATCTCGGCCCATGCTCCGTTGTCCGAGTGCGCCGGCATCGAGCGGCGACCGCCCAACACGCCCCCCAGCCCCGTTGGGCATGCCGCTCGAAGCCAGCGCTGCCAGCGGCGGGGCGAGGACGTGGCTGAGAGAGGCGGCCACGTCCTCCTGCCTCTTCGTCCGCCACAGCGGCGGGCCCATACGGCCCCATGCAAGCGCCGCCGTCTGCGCCGCCCGTCCGCCCTGCAAGCCGCTACCGGGTCGTGGCCGTGCCGACCGCCGCGCCGCGGAATCAGCCCGGCGCGGTCGGCGAGACGCTTGCCACCCGTCTAAGCGTATTGCACTAGAGAGCTGGGGGAGCTCTCGACCATGTCGCCCATCGGCGCCCGTCCGTGGCGGAAGATCCTGGTGATCGTCACCGAGGACTGGTTCGCACTTTCGCATTTCGTCCCGCTCATCACCGAGCTGAGGGAGCTGGCGGGGCGCGTCGTGGTGGCGGCCCGGTCGAGCGGCAGGCTGGACGAGATCCGCGCGCTGGGCGTGGAGGCGCGCGCGCTCAACATGGAGCGCGGCTCGCTGAGGCCGGCCGCCATCGCGGCGGCGCGGGACAGACTGGTGCGCCTGATCGACGGCGAGGCCCCCGACGCGGTGCACGCCATCGCCATGCAGCCCATGGTGATGGTGAGCTTGGCGCTGGCGAGGACCTACCACCAGCCGGCGGCCGTGATCTTCCACCTCACCGGCCGCGGCTATCTCGGCTACGCGCGCTCGCCGCTGGCGCTCGTGCTGCGGGGGCTGGCGCACCGCGCGATCCGGCGCTGTGCAGCGCTCTACAACTGCTGGCTTGTCGCCGAGAACGAGGACGACGTGGCGGAGATGCTCGCCGCCCGCATCGCCACGCCGGGCCGGACGGCGGTGCTGCCCGGTGCCGGCGTCGACCCGTTGCGCTTTCCGCAGCTGCCCCCGCCCAGCAACCGCGTGCCGCGCATCGCCTTCGTGGGCCGCATGTTGAAGACGAAGGGCGTGGACGTGCTGGTGAAGGCCCACCGGTTGCTGCGGGTGCGCGGCATTGCCGCGGAGCTGGCGCTCTACGGCGATGCCGACCCGGGCAACCGCGAGGCCATTCCCGCGGCCGCGCTCATGCGCTGGGGCCAGGAGCCGGGTGTCGTCTGGCACGGACGCACCGACGACGTGGTCGGCGCCTGGCACATCGCCGACATCGCCGTGATGGCGCCGCGCACCGGCGAAGGCATGCCGCGCGCCATGCTGGAGGCTGCCGCCTGCGGCCGGCCGCTCGTGGTCTCGGACGTGCCGGGCTGCCGCCGCTTCGTGCGGCCGGGCATCGAGGGGCTCGTGGTCCCGCCGGGCAACGCCAGGGCGCTCGCCGACGCCCTCGCCAAGCTGATTGCGGACCGGGAGTTGCGCATCCAGGCCGGGGCCGCCGCGCGCCGCAAGCTCATCAGGGAGTACACTGTGGCTGCGGTCCGCGCCAAGGCCCGTGAGGTCTACCATGCTGCCCATCGCGCGCTGAACGAGCGTCGCCCAACGACCGGCGGGGCTGCCGCGCCTTCCCGGCGGGGACGGTAAGCGGGGTTTCCCAACCAGGCGAACGTTTGGCCACATGCCCTCGCGTCCGCTACCGATGCCTTCCTGCCGGACGCCCGGCACGGTGGTTTTGACCCATTCCAGACACGCAGCTTTGAGGATCCTCGACGGCCCGCGAACTGCGGAGGAAGGAGCTCGGCTAGGAGGGCAGTGCCTCGAACACGGAAAGAGGGCAAGACGTGGCCAAGGTTCTCAGATGCTTGAAGCCCGCGTTCGCCAACAGCATGGCAAACTCGGCTTCGGTCCGCTCGCGGCCGCCGGTCATGACGAGCATCCCCAGGTCGCTCAGGAACGCCTCGGCCGCCGGTCCCGGCTCCGCCCGCTCCGGCAGTCTCCTCTCGACGATGAGCAGCCTGGCGCCGGGCGGAATGCCTTGGCGGCAACAGCGGAGAATTGCCCCCGCACGCTCGTCATCCCAGTCGTGGACAATCTGCTTCAGGATGTACACATTGCCGTGCCGGGGTACACCATCAAAGAAGCTGCCCCCGACAACCGCGCACCGATCGGCCACGCGGCTCTCGCTGAGTACGCGCCGAGCGCGCGGCACAACATCGGGACGATCATACAGGATGCCGTAGAGGCGGGGGTGTGCGGCCAGGATCGCTGCAAGCAACGCTCCCGTTCCACCGCCGACGTCGACAACGACACCGTCTTCGGGAAAATCGATTGCCTTTAGCAGTGCATCGGCGTGCGCCGCGGAGAAGGCCCGCATCGCATCGTCGTTGATTTCGGACTCTTCGGGATGCGCTGCGTAGAAGTCGAACAGCGGCATGCCGAGCAGGCGCGCGCTGGCGCTGACGCCGGTTCTCACCGTTTCGAGCAGATCCGACCAGCACCGCCACCGGACACCACCCGCCAGGAGCAGGACGCCGGAGCGAAACGAGCCCGGCAC
>JBAPMW010000435.1:0-2271 GCA_049278815.1 Hyphomicrobiaceae bacterium | reverse complement strand
ATCCACGGCGGGAGGAGCCCGAGAGCGAGCTGCAAAAGGTCGGTGTCACGCATGTTGCCCCCGGCTTGGATCGATCCTGGCCGCCAGTGTGCCGCCGGACCGGCCGGCCCTCAAGGACAAGCCCCCGAGGGGGCGCGCAAGTGCGCGTCCTTGACCGCCGTCCGCTCCGTCGGCGTCTCGCTCTGCCATCAGGATCAAGCCGCACTCCGACCGCTCAGCAGACCTGAGACGCACCCACTATAAAAGACGCCGGTCGTTGGTCAGGTCCGACACATACCCGTTCAAGGATTCGGAGTTGCCATAGCGGTCGTAGGTCGCATGAAAGCCGGCCCACCACATCTCCTGACGCTTGCCTCTGTTGGGGCTTTGGTCGGTTCCGATAATGTTGAGGATACTACCGACATCAAAACAGGTGCCGGTAAACTGTTGAACGGTGTCGTGGTCAGTCCAGTGGTCTTCATATTGAAGAAAGCCGTACTCGTCTTGTATGATGCTGGCGCACGCTTGAATATAGGGAAGGCGCGCGTCTTGCGGTTCTCGGTTCCGACGATAGATGAGATAATGCCCAACGTACCGATGCGCTCGGGCATTTGGCTCGAAGAGCATCGACACCATGAGGTCCGGGAGCGGCAGCTTCTTGCCGAGTATTCGGGCTGCTTCCAAGGGCTCGATGCCGACAAGCCGGCAGAAGTGAAGAAGGTCGTTGGCCCGAAAGGCGGACTTCTCCACTTGGCGCCCACACCTCTCCGAGACGATCTCGCAGATGAGCGCAACGTAGAAGTCCTGTTCATCAAGGGGCCGTGATAGGGGATCGGTGAGAATGCGGTCGTATGTGGTCCGATTCTGTACCGGTAAGGTTGGGTGTTTGGCGGCGATGGTTCGGCGTATTTGCTCCCCGCCGAAGCCATAGCGTTCGCGGACCAACTTTATCTTATTGCCGAGGTCTGGAAACGCCATAACGAACTCGTTGGTGCTCGGACGTGCACACCTGTGCACAACCATGCGCATATGTACGTTTTGTGTCAAGGCGAGCGTTTGGAGCCGACGCGGTGCGATGGCCTGCGCCCGGGGCCAGCGGGTGCACCGGGGCGCGCCTTCCAAGCAGATCGATGATGAGGGACGCTGCGGGGTGACCGGTGGGCGGGCCGGCGTCGGAACCTGATGCGTGCTGCCTCGCTCCTAATCGGAGGTGCGAATCACAGAGTCGGAGTACGGACAATGCTTGGCTCGTTGGCCAACCTAAAGGACCCGAGCCGCCCTCGCGGCGGCGCTGAGGCGCGAGCGGGAGTTCACTGCACAGGCGAAAATTGGCGGGATCAAGGCAACGGTGCACATCCGGCGGCTAACGGAGTTTCGGCTGGGGTTGGTGCTCGGTGGCATGGAGCAGCGCGACTTCGGGGCTGCGATTTCGCCAGAGCTTCGCCGGCGTATCGCCGCTCGGCGGGGGCGGTACGACGTCGGACGTGCTCCCGATTGTGGAAGTGTCGGAAGCGGATGATCGGCTTCTGAGGTCCTAGGTCACGGCTTTGCGGGCCGTCGATTCCAGGCTGGGTGACCATGTGCCGATTATCGACGAAGCGGGGTTCCGGGGCCTGATGGTGCCGGAGGACTTGGTACGAGGGATTCTGATCAATGACTGCAGCGCAAATGTGAAGGAAACCGCGATGAGCACACTCAACACGATGCGCCCAAGACCCACGCGTACCTTAAGCGACAGTGTGCTGAGGAGGCAACAATGAGCGTGTCGGCAGAAGCGAGGCAGGTTCCCGGTTGGCGGCGGTGGCCGGTGGGGTGACGGTGGGACAGATACCACTATCATCCTTACCCAAAGCACGCAATGCGCTTCTTAGGTCGTTCCGCTGGATCGCGACCGTCGATCCGCAGATTCTGCGCCGTTGTCCAACCACCGTATGCATGTACTTGGTAGCGCTGATAATCCGTTCAGCGCGATGCGTGTGATGATGGGCTGCGCAAGCTGCGGCGGGAGCTTCTCACCCGACGACCATGGGGTCCAATCCGGGCTCCTCAGGAACGCAAGTCAGCATTTTGGCCTCGGTCTGGGGCACGTGCTCGGGATCGGGTTTCTCGGCGCCGCAATCGGGGCCCTGGGTGCCCTGGCTCTTACAACGGTGCCGGACTTGGCCTTTGTGTGGCACGATGAGCCGGGCCGTCCCGTCTACGGGATAAAGCGGAGCGATACGCAGCAGCGCCTCGGCCAGGCCCTGCAAAAGATCGGCGAGCTCGAGCGTCACGCGACGAGGCACTACCATA
>JBAPMW010000434.1:0-2911 GCA_049278815.1 Hyphomicrobiaceae bacterium | reverse complement strand
GGGACACCCGAACGTCCGTTGGGCTTCTTTTCTGCGTCAATCAACGTTGGATTTGCTTCGGCAATCCTCTGCCGCGGTGTTCATTGCGCACGGGACGCGGGATCAGATTGTTCCGATTGAGGCAGCTGAAGTCTTGTACGCGGAATTGCTTCGCTCTGGGCATAACGTCACCATGCGTTACTGCTGGGGAGCGGATCACTCGCTTTGTGACGTAGAGTCCCGCTCTAGGGAAAGAGTGTCTGAGCTGTACAAGGAGGTATTGAAGTGGTTCATCGCTCCACAAGGGAAGGCGCACCCGGCAACCTGATGTGGCTGCCCTAGTAGCATACTGCTGGTTTTCGGCCGCCCACATTTCCTCGGCATAGTCGCCATCCGTTCGCAACATGTGAGGTTGGGACCACACGAATCGAGCTGGGCGGGCGGCTGGTTTGGGTCAAAACTCACCGTGCGATGGGTTGCCGTCCGGCAAGAAAGCATCGAGAGCGGACACGCGACAAGGTCCCTCGATCCGTTGGCGAGGCCAGGAAGCTCTGCCTTAATAGGTGAGCACGGCCTTGATGGCGGCGAGCTCGGCCTTGGGGTCGGGATAGGCCTCGTAGGCCTGGCCGGAGAGGCGGTACCAGTATCGGGCATTGCCCGCGTCGCCCTCGATCTTGTGCAGGACGGCGTGCACCCAGCAGAAGACGGCGTCGGTCTCGTCCTGCTGCACGATCGCGTGCGCGCCGGTCCAGTCGCCGGCGATGGCGAGGTCCACGGCTCGGATCAAATCCTCGCGGGAAGGAGGCAAGGCCATCGGGCACCGGTCGGTCAGGCGTTGCGTCTGGCGCACAGATCGGCGAGGGCGAAGGTTTCCTCGGCCGTGGCCTCCTCGCCGTAGCGCAGATAAACCTGCCCGCCCTCGGCCAGGGGCGACCGGCAGATCACCGGCAAGGCGGCCTGCAGCATCGCCTTGGCATCGGGGCCGTAGGCGTAAAGCGAGCCCTCGGAATCGTCCATGGCGATCTCGTTGCCGTCGACCTCGCCGATGCCCCTGGGCTCGATCGCCTGCGCGAGGTCCTCCTGCAGCGACAGCAGCGCATCGAGCGCGTCGACGCCCATCTCCTCGGCGTGGCGGCCGATGTCGCTGAGGTAGATGATCAGCGCCTGCCGGTCCATGTGTGCCTCCTGCGGCCTAAGGAGCGTCCCGGCTGCGCCATCCGGGGTGACGGTGCCCGGCCGTCAGAATGCGGCGGCCGGGCGGGTGATGACAAGGGCGATCGATGCGCAGCGCCGCGGCTGCCTCGGGGACGACGGCGAGCGCGGTCGGCGGGCCCCGTCGGCGAGCCCCCGAGCAGCCTGAACCGGCGGCCGTCGGCCGCCGTCTCCGATCGGCCGCAGGGACCGCGGCTGGAGTCGGCAAGGACGATGGCCTGGCAGGCAATGGGGCCGCCGGTCCAGGTAGAGGACGGCAGCCCCAAGGGATTGGCCCCCGCGCTGCGGGCGTGGCGCACCTCGCCAGACCGACGCCGGCTCAGCGATTGAGAACAGCGACCAGGGCGCGCGGATTGCCGCCGTTCTGGGCAATGTAGTCCTCGAACATCCCCTTGAGCAGCGGTGTCATCCAGAAGCCGGCCACCATCGCGTCGCGCACCCTGTAGGAGGTGCCGTGCTTGGAGAGGAGCCAGCGCACCTCGTAGCTGCTGCCGTCCTGCAGGGTCACCGTGGAGTCCACCATGACGCCGCCGGCGCCGCGTACGCTCTCGTTGGTCCACTCGACCTTGGCGACCGGGTACTTCGGCGCATACGTCGCCGTGTAGCGACCGATGAAGCGCACCATGCCGTCGTAATAGGTGGAGCGCTCAGAGGTGGGCAGCTGGCTGCGGTAGGAGCCGAGCGAGTAAAGCCCGATGTAGGAGACGTCGCCGTAGCGCTTGACGACGCCGGCCATGACGCCCGGCGAGCGCGTGCGCGCCGCTGCCATAAGCTCACGCCCGACCTTGGCCATGAACTTGACCGCGGGGTCGGCGGCGGAGGCAGGCGAGGCGGCGAGCGCGAGCCACGTGACGGACGCCAAGCCGAGAACCGCCAACAGGCGTGGTCGCCAGCTCGACCTCGCCTGCCGCAGGGTACCGATAAGCGTGGACATGCTGTGCTTGACCCTCTGTTGCCCGTTCCGGCGCATGCGGAGGCCCCCCGGCCCGCAGCGTCCCAGACACACATGCGACTTTGACCATGATTGGGCTACAGGAGTCAAAGACATTGGTATTTTGAGGTTACACGTCACTCTACCTACCTTATGTGGCAAAAGCGTTGCGTCCGCGGCTCCACCCGCTCTCCGCCGCCCCGGCGAGGCGGCCGTTGCCTTTACTCCTTAACCTCAGGCAGCCCGCTCACCTGGCCGGAATCGAGGTCGAGCCGGACGCTCCGGCCGGCGCGGGTGAATCGCCCCTGCGGTACGGCGACGATGCGGGCGCCGAAGCCGAGAAAACCGCCGGTCCTGATGTGCAGTGCGACGACGTCGCCGCTCGGGCCGGTGCTCACCGCGCGGACGTCCCCCACCCTGGTGCCGTCGGATGAGAACACGTCGAGGCCCACCAGGTCTCCCTCGGGCGTCGCGGCGGGCGCCTCCGACGGTTTGACCGCCGGCGGCTTCGTAGATGGCGGCTCCGCCCGGGGCGCTGGAGGCGCCTCTGCGGGCGGCGCCTGCTCGGCGGCCGCGAGGTCGCACTGGCCCAGAGCGGTGCCCAGAAAGGCGGTGGCGCACAAGGTTGACCGGATCGGCAGTCTTGCCATGGCGGGCGGCTCCACTTCTGAAAGGCGCGCTGGCCGGCCGAGGTGCCAGCGCGACAGGCGCCTTCGACTTTTTCCAGACGGGTTCAACGGAGCGGTCCGTGCAGAGTTCCTGCCGGGGTGGCTTTTGATGGGCGTAGGT
>JBAPMW010000433.1:0-1757 GCA_049278815.1 Hyphomicrobiaceae bacterium | reverse complement strand
CTGCGAGGGCCGGGGTGACCGCGAGCGTGACGCTCGATGCCGAACGGGCAGTTCTTGAATTGGGCGCAGTAGGTCCTGATGGAGCCCAGCTCCAGGTCATCGCCGTCTTTGATGAGGATGCGGAGGCCGGTGTGTCCGAGCAGGTAAGCGTTCGCGTCGAGACGGGCGACGAGCGAAGGACGCTTTTGAGGCTCGCCTGGCGGGATGATGCTGGGCTCGGTGAACGGGCGGCTTTGCCGCAGCGGCTATCGGAACTGGAGGCCCGCACGGACGAGCGGCTGCCGCTGGAGCGCCGGGGGCTCAATGCCGTGGCGGATCTACGGACGGGGCGCTACGCAGAAGGCGATGTTATCCGGCAGCTTGCGGGCGATCTTAAACACGCCGCCCGGCAAGCCCGGCCAGCGCCCGAACAATCCCATGCGCTCGTCACCATCGACGGTCCTCGCCCTGTCTTGGCAAGAGCACTGGATCGAGCGGAAGGGTCCGGGGACAGCGGACGGCGCGCGCCGGAGGCGCTCCCGACCGGCGACATCGAAACGCAACGCGCCAATGTGAGCGAGCTCCTGATCTCCAGCCTGATGCAGGCGATGCAGCGTGAGCTCGCCGAAGCCGAGAGCCATTTCGTCGGTCCTGGCGTCTCGGCGTCCGTGCGCGGGCGGCTGGGACGCGTGATGGAATGGGCCATGCTCGGCACGGCTTATGGGGTGGAGGCAAAAACGAACCAGATCGCGGTGGCGTCATTCCTTGGGAGCGGGGCGGCCAGCTGGCTGTACGGGCTTGTGGGGCCGGTTCTCATCGGCGGACTGGCGGCCTTGAGCAAATCGAAACTCGGCAAGGGCACGGCCTACGGCCTGTTGATGGGCTGGGCGCTGGCGATGGCGAGCATCACCGCCTCGGACAAAGGCTACCTCGACCGCGCGCAGGGGTATTTTCCAAAGGAGGCTGTCGTTCTCACGCACGAGCAGGCAGTCGGCGCAGCGCGGCTCAGGAAGGCGGGCGCCGAGGCGGAGTTGAAGCGTCTCAGCGCGCCTTTGAGGGAGGCAAGCGAGTTGTTGGCCGAAGCAGAAAATCGCTGGCAGGCGGCGGAGATCAGGCGGGCGGCCGAGCGCGAAGGCGCGCTGCGGGAGAAGGACCGGGCAAAGGCACGGCAGGCGGTGATCGATGCGGGGCTCTTGCTGAACGAGGAAGAACTGCGGCTGCGGGAGGCGCTGCTGAACGATCCCTCGCGGGCCTGGGCCTGGGCGACGTTGTTTGCGATCTTCGCCGTGATCAACCTCGCCGGTCCGCTGGCGATCGCGCGCGTGCTGGAGCAGTGGCGTGCCGATTACGGCGAAGCGCAGGCAAACGCCAGGGATGGCCACCGGAAGAAATCGGCGGCGGCGTTGCTGCGCGGGAGCCGTTCGGCGCAACAGGCGCACGCCATGCTGCTGCTTCCGACGCTGATCGACGCTTCGAAACGCGACGGGATTACGCCGGAGCTGATCGCGGGACTCGATCTCGTCGAGATCAGCCGGAAGGCGGCGGAGCGTTTCGACCGGGGCGTGAACGGCAGGCGTGCCGTCCGGCGCCTATTTGGCCTGCGGGGGCCGGCGGCCGGGCCGGGCTAGGTTGGGGGGCCGCTTGCCGGTTTTCCACCCTTCGCGTGAACCGTTGGGCGAAAGCGACCGCGAACGGCTTGCGAACCTCTTCTTGCGATATGCAAGGGGCACCGCAGATTGGCCCCGTGACCATTCGTATTCTCGTAAGCCCCTGAGGGA
>JBAPMW010000432.1:0-1599 GCA_049278815.1 Hyphomicrobiaceae bacterium | reverse complement strand
CCTCTACCCGGTCGACGATCGAGCCCAGGTAGGTCTTGCGGAAGGGGATCTCGCCTGTTGTCAGGTTCTCGCGCATGGTCTGACCAAAGCGCTCGATGACGATCGGGTTCACGTCCACAGGCGGGCGCATACCGGCCTGTGCCCGTTCCAGGGCGGACCGTGCACGGTCGCGATCGGCCCTGAGAGCCGTGATGCGTTCCTGGAGAACCTGATCGGCGGCCGTCGACCCGTCCTCCACCAGCTTGTAGAGCCGGCGCAGACGCTCGTCGGCCTCAAAGGCCTCCTTTTCCAGGAGCTGCAGGCGCTCGTTGAGCGTCGCCGCTTTCTCGGCCTGGCGGCCGGCGACCGATGCCAGCAGCGCCGTGAGACGGCCGGGCTGCAGCAGGCGGTCGGCCAGATGAGTCGTCACCAGGCCGTCGAGCTTGTCCATGCGGATCGAGCGGCCTTTGCACGCGATGCGGCCGTGGCGGGCGCAGCTGGAGCACGCGTAATACCGGTGCACCTTGCCGGTCTTCGAGGTGCCGGTCCTCAGTGTCATCGCTCCACGGCAGGTGGCGCAGACAGCGAGACCCGTAAGCAGCACCGGTCCGGTGATGACCCGCGGCGGCGTGACCCGCGGATTCCTCTCCTTGAGCTGGCTCTGGACGCGAACGAACATCTGCTCGTCCACGATTGGCGGCACCTCGGCGAACACCTGCTCCGATTTGGCCTTGCGGCGACCGCTGCGTGCCTCGAGCCGGTTGAACGGCATGCGTCCCGCATAGACGGGATGGGTCAGGAGCGTGTGCAGCGACCCGAACCCCCAGGTGGTACCGCCGCGCGTGCGGTAGCCGTGGGTATTGAGCCACACGGCGATGGCTTTGACGCCCATCGGACCGGACTGGTTGTCGCCTTCCAGGAACAGCCGGAAGATCAGCCGCACCGTCTCGGCCTCGACGGGATCGATGGCGAGCTTCTTCTTGATGCGGCTGCCACGCCGCTCGACCTCGACGGCCTGATAGCCGAACGGCGGACGGGCGCCGTTCCAATAGCCCTGGCGGGCGTTCTCCTTCATCGAGCGCAGGACGTGCTTGGCGTTCTCCTTGGACTGGTACTCGTCGAACAGCGCGATCACCTGGCGCATCATCACCTGGGCCGGGTCGTCGCCCAGCTCCTGCGTGATCGACACCAGGCGGACGCCGTGCTTGGCCAGCTTGCGCACGTAGAACTCGAGCCCGAACGCATCGCGGAAGAAGCGCGAGAACGAATGTACGACGATCACGTCGAAGGCGTTCTCGCCATCGCAAGCTCGTTCGATCATCCTTTGGAACTCGGGCCGCTTATCGTCGGTGGCCGAGGCACCGGGCTCGACGTACTCCGCCACGAGGTGCCAGCCGCGCTGCTTGACCCAGGCCTGGGTCTGCGTTCGCTGGTCGGGGATCGACAGGTCGTGCTCGGCCTGCCGGCCGGTGGAGACGCGCAGGTAGACGGCGGCGCGGGGCGTGGACGCCGGGCTTGTGTCATGGACCTCCGGCGTGTGCCTCGGGTCGAAGCCGGTGCCGTTGAACCTCGTGGCCATGATATGCGCTCCCGCAGCAACTGACTGCCTGGGCGCATTGG
>JBAPMW010000431.1:0-18152 GCA_049278815.1 Hyphomicrobiaceae bacterium | reverse complement strand
GCCGCGAGCAGCTGCTCGACTTGACGCACGGCCGGGCGGCAACGGCGCTCGACCGCAGCGTCGATACACAGGTGAGCCGGCTGCGCCGCAAGCTTGAAGTAGACCCTGCTGATCCGCAGATCATCAGGACGGTATGGGGCGGCGGCTACGTGTTCACGCCCGCCGTGAGCCGCGCATGACCCGCCTCCTCCCCAAGAGCCTGTTCGGACAGACCCTGCTCATCCTGCTGGCCGGCCTCGTTGTCTCGCACGCGGTGGGATCGTGGATCTATACCGCCGACCGCGAGCAGGCGGTGAGTGCGGTCGGCGGATTTGCCACCGCCCAGCGCATCGCCAATTTGACCCGCCTGATCCAGGAGACTCCGGCCGACGCGCGGGCGCGCCTCGTTGCTGCTCTGAGCGATCAGGGATTCCGTGTCGCCCTTTCCGCCGAGGCACCTGGGCTCCCCAGCTCGGAGGGAGATGCCGCCGCCGGGGCGATCCGCAGCTACCTCGCCGATCATCTCTCCCTGGGCTCGGCGCGCCAGCCGCGTGTGTGGGCTTCGATCGCCGAAGGTCCCCCTTTCGGACCTTGGCGCATGATGATGCCCCATGGTCCCATGATGCACGGCTTTGGCGACCTCGCGGGCTCACGCGAACTGCGGGTCTCCATTCCTTTGACGGATGGACCCTGGCTCACCTTCGCAACCGGCCTTCCAGTCGCCGGACCGGCCCGTTCCGCGCAATTCCTGCTGTCGATGGCGATCATGGCTGCCATCATCCTTGCCGTGTCGGTGTGGGCCGTCCGGCGCGTGACCGCTCCGCTCGCAGCGCTCGCGGCTGCGGCCGAGCGGCTCGGGGACGATGCCGCCGCTGCGCCGCTCCCAGTGGAGGGGACCACGGAAACGCGGCAGGCGGCGCGCGCCTTCAACGACATGCAAGTTCGCCTGCGCACCCTCATCGCCAGCCGCACGCAGCTGCTGGCGGCCATCTCGCATGACTTGCGGACACCCCTGACGCTGCTGCGATTGCGTGCCGAGAGCGTCGAGAACGCCCAGGAGCGAGACAAGATGCTGAGTACGATCGCCGAGATGGACGCGATGATCGCGACCACTCTCCAGCTCGCACGCGACCAGAGCGCGGGCGAGCCCCACCGGTCAACCGATCTTGCCGCCCTCCTGCAAAGCGTCGTGGACGACATGCGGGACGCCGGATTTCCGGTCTACCTGCGGCTGATGGAGCCGATCGTCTACGAATGTCAGCCTACCGCTCTGAAGCGCGCGATCCGCAACATCCTCGACAACGCCGTCAAGTACGGGAGATCCGGGACCGCCGCCCTGCGCCGGGGATCGCAAGGCATCGAGATTGTCGTCGACGACGAGGGCCCGGGCATCCCGGACGCGGAGCTGGCGCGCGTCCTGCAACCCTTCTATCGGCTCGAGGAGTCACGCAGCCTCGAGACCGGCGGCGTTGGACTCGGCTTGGCCATCACGCGGTCGATCGTGCAAGGCCACGGCGGCTCGGTTGTGCTGAGCAATCGGCCGGAGGGTGGCTTGCGCGCCATGATCATCCTTCCCCTCTCCCGCAGCGCGCGCTCGTCGTGATCGCCCGCTTAACGCTTGCGCCCGTGATGATCGCCATGCGGGTTGGTTTTGGATGGTTCGATCTTATCCCGTCGTTCCTTGTCCTATGCAGCTCGGCTGAGGCTCACGACGTCATCCAAGCGGCCGTCGCGAAGCATGTACATGCGGTCGAAGCGATCGAAAATCTTCTCGTCGTGGGTCACGGCGATCACCGCCGCGCTCTGGTCCACCGCAAGCTTGCGCAAGAGATCCATCACGATCTGTGCCCGCCTCGAGTCGAGGGCCGCCGTGGGCTCGTCGGCGAGGACAATGCGGGGGCGGTTGGCCAGCGCCCGTGCAATCGCAACATGGCTGAGCCTCGCCCCCCGACAGCTTCGCGGGGAAGGCATTGCCGCGATTGCAGACCTCCAGATAGTTGAGGAGTCTGATCGCCCGCTTCTGCGCCTCGGCAGGCTCCAGACCCGCAAGCTGCAGGACGATCGCGACATTGTCGGTTGCGTTGAGAAAGGGAAGCAGGTTGTGAAGCTGGAAGATGAAGCCGATCTTCTCCAGCCGCAGGCCTCGCAGGTCGCGCCGAAGCCACTTGTTGTCATAGACGACCTCGCCGTCGAGGGCCATGCAGCCGCCAGAGGCATCGAGGATGCAGGCGATGACGTTGAGGAGAGCGGTCTTCCCTGAGCCTGAGGGTCCGCGCATGGCCACAACCTCGGCCCCGGCAGGACGTCGAGCGATATGTCGCGCAGCGCATCGATTCGGGTCTCCCCCTCGCCGAAGTACTTGGATATTCCGCGCAGGCTGACCAGCGCCTTCTCGGGCATTGGTGGGGTCATGATCAGCCTCCAAGGGCCGTGGCGGTATCGGCCTTGAGCGCGGCACGCACGCCGAGCGCGCTCGCGAACAGGCAAACGACGATGACCACCCCTCCCAGCGCCAGCACGTTGTCCGGCTCCAGCACGACGCGGCGCGGGAAGTAGTCCTTGATGTTGGCGACCAGCAGGACACCGAAGGCAAAGCCGGTCAGGCCAAGCGCGAGCGCCTGCTGCACGATCATGCCGACGATATTCGCCGCGAGAGCCGTTGCGGCGGCTGCCGCGGTTAGGACGACAACGGTGAAGCGGAACTCCTTCGCACCGACTGGGTAGGACCAGCGGCCCGCCTTCTGCACCCAGGCGGGGAGCAGCAGCGCCTCCTCCAGGTTATGCAGTGCGACAGCCAGCACGAAGATCCAGGTTAGCACAGAGAAGGTCATGTCTCTTTCGCCTTCAAATGCCTGAACCCGTCAGAAGGGACCGACCGAGGTCTTGAATGCCCCTACGCCACGGCCGTGTACGGATCGATAGCCACGATCTTCTTCTGCTCGATGCACGAACTCAATAAACACTTCCGACTGAGCTCGCATCGGTTCATTGCGTGAAGTTGGTTTCGTCCCACGCACAGCCAGTTGCGAGCAAATCAAGCTTATACGTTGAGTGTCCCAGTGGGTCTGGGCGCTCCGTGCATCACATGAGCTTGCCCGTTTTCACCAGCAGCAGGTTATTGAAATCGTGGGCAATACTGCCCGTCAGATGCCCCCACGACTTCCACTATCTGAGCCTGAGCCAACTGCCGCTCGCTCTCTCCTCGACGTGGTTGCGGTCGCTCAGATCATGGAACATGCCTGCTCGTAGTCGGGTTCGCGACCGAACGTGCGCTCTCCCGATATCTGACGCTCAACTACTACCAAGTCGGGATTCTGTGGATCGCTGGCGTGGCGTGCGTGATCGATGTCGTCTGCTTCACGCTGTTCACGGCGAAGATCAACCGGCTTGCCCCGAATCTCGTTGTCAACCGGTGAGGTCAAGAGGGGCGACCTTCCGGTTTGGACCGAGCTGGTGCCTTCTGTGTCGGCTTGATGCGCCCCTGCCGCCGATCTCGTCGCATCAGTCAAAACGGATAGGAATCTGGGCGGCGCGGTTTCTCGCGCCATTTGGGATTGATGGTGATCAAAGCGGTCTTTGCGCGGGGCCGGTAGAGGCAGGAACCGCACGTGTCCGATATGAGGTTGCCATGCCGTACAAGACCATCCTGATGCACTGCAATGATGCGCGCCGCATCGCTACGCTGCTGGCGCCGGCAGTGGACCTGGCCGAGGCCTTCCAGGCACATCTTGTCGGGCTGTCGGTCGTACCCCCGGTCGCAGTCTTCTCGGCGGGAGCGCCGATGGGCCCGCCGATCATCGTCGACGCCCATTGCCAGCTCTACCGCGCCGAGAACCCGGCGATGAGGGCGGCGTTCGAAGAGGCCGCGCGCGGGCGGGG
Source organism: Hyphomicrobiaceae bacterium (assembly GCA_049278815.1). GTDB lineage: Bacteria > Pseudomonadota > Alphaproteobacteria > Rhizobiales > Hyphomicrobiaceae > AWTP1-13. Next base: position 14,294 of record JBAPMW010000431.1, on the reverse strand, counting down.
CTTCGTAGCCGAATGGCGTGAGGAAGAGGCTCAGGCCTATGGCGTGGCCGACGTCGTGCTTGAGTATGCGCGCGCTTCTGACTTGGTCGTCGCCAGCCAGGCTGATCCGGATTGGCCTGGGACGGAACGCCTCGATGTCGCGGAGAGGCTTGCCATCGAGAGCGGCCGGCCGGTGCTGATCGTCCCCAACACTGGAACCCACGAGCGCGTCGGCGAGAAGGTGCTGGTGGCCTGGAACGCCCGACGCGAGGCGGCGCGGGCGGTCTTCGACGCGCTGCCGATCCTGCAACGCGCCAAGGAGGTCAGGGTGGTCTGGGTCAACCCGCAGTCGGAACGCGAACGCACGCAAGACGTTCCCGCGGGCGAAATCTGCGCCGCGCTCGCCCGGCATGGCGTGAAGTGCGAGGCGGTGGAGGAGATCCGGCCCGGCGCCGGCGTGGGCGAGACCCTGCTCGCCGGCGCCAAGGACTGGGGCGCCGATCTTCTCGTCATGGGGTGCTACGGTCACACGCGGCTGCGCGAGTTCGTGCTCGGCGGCGCCAGTCGGCATGTCCTCTCCCGCATGTCAATTCCCGTGCTGATGTCGCATTGAATGATCCCAACTCGTGGGAGGGAATCTTGGAGAATGAGCCCCTGCTGAGCCGCAGCATGACCGGCGACCTGCTGCTACTGGCTGCGGGCGGCGCATGGACGGCCGCCCACGCGCACAAGCTTGAGCCGGTGGTGGAGAGCATCGAGCGCGAGGCTGCGGGCGTTCGCGCCGTATCGCTCGACATGCAGGGTGTCGTTGCCCTCGATACGTTTGGCGCCTGGCTGATCGAGCGTCTGATCCGCGCCTGGCGGAGCGTTGGGCGCGAAGCGCGCCTGCTCGGGGTGCCCGAGCATTTCCGGGAGCTGTTGGAGGAGGTGCATGGCGCGAACCGCAGCTCCGCTCGCACCCCGGCCAAGGAGAGCAGGCTGCTGGCGGCCGTGGAATGGACCGGCGGCTCAGTGGTCGCCTTCGGCCGCGAGTTCACGCCTCCCCTCGTCATGCTGGGCGCGCTCGCCACGGCTCTCGGTCGCACGCTGGTGCGTCCATCGGCGTTTCGGACGACCTCGGCCGTGCACCATCTCGACAGGGTCGGCTGGCAGGCGGTGCCCATCATCCTCCTCATCACCTTCCTGATCGGCTGCATCATCGCGCAGCAGGGCATCTTCCACTTCCGCAAGTTCGGCGCCGACGTCTACGTGGTCGACATGGTCGGCATCCTGGTGTTGCGCGAGATCGGGGTGCTGATCGTCGCCATCATGGTCGCCGGCCGCTCGGGCAGCTCCTATACCGCCGAGCTTGGCGCCATGAAGATGCGCGAGGAGATCGATGCCTTGCGCACCATGGGCCTCGACCCCGTCGAGGTGCTGATCCTGCCGCGGGTCATCGCGCTCCTCGTCGCGCTTCCCCTGCTCACCTTCCTGGGCTCGATGGCCGCGCTCTACGGCGGCGGGCTGATTGCCTGGCTCTACGGCGGCATGAGCCCTGACATCTTCATCGGCCGCCTCAAGGAGGCGATCTCGCTGACGCACTTCCAGGTCGGGATGATCAAGGCGCCGTTCATGGCGCTCGTCATCGGCATCGTGGCCTGCGCGGAGGGCCTGCGTGTCAAGGGCAGCGCCGAGTCGCTGGGGCTCCGGACCACCACGTCGGTGGTGAAGTCGATCTTCCTGGTGATCGTGCTCGATGGCGTGTTCGCCATGTTCTTTGCTGCGATCGACATGTGATCGGGGGGCACTGTGCCTGACGCAATTATCCGGGTGCGCGACTTGGTGGTGGGCTTTGGCGGGCAGGTCGTGCTCGACCACCTCTCGCTAGACGTGCGCAGGGGAGAGATCCTGGGGCTTGTTGGCGGATCGGGCAGCGGCAAGTCGGTGCTGCTGCGCACCATGCTCGCCCTGCTGCCGAAGCGGCAGGGCACGATCGAGGTGCTGGGTACCGATCTCGATCGCGTGACCGATACGGAGCGGCATGCACTGGAGCGCCGCTGGGGTGTGCTGTTCCAGCAGGGGGCGCTGTTCTCGGCGCTCACGGCGCTCGAGAATGTCGCGTTTCCGATGCGCGAGTACCTCGCCGTCTCCGAGCGGCTTCGCAATGAGGTGGCTGCCGCCAAACTCGAGATGGTCGGCCTCACGCCGGCCGACGGCGCCAAGCTGCCCTCGGAGCTGTCCGGTGGCATGACGAAGCGTGTGGCGTTGGCACGCGCGCTGGCACTCGACCCGGAGATCGTCTTCCTGGACGAGCCGACCTCGGGTCTCGACCCGATCGCGGCAGGTGAGTTCGATGCGCTGATCAGGACCCTGCAGGAGACGCTCGGCCTTACCGTGCTCATGATCACCCACGACCTGGAGAGCTTGCATTCGATTGCCAACCGCATCGCCGCCCTTGCCGACGGCAAGGTGGTGGCGGTGGGACCGATGGCGAGCATGCTCGCCTCCGAGCACCCTTGGGTGAAGACGTATTTCCAAGGCCAGCGCGCGCGCCTCATGGAACGGCGAATGGCCCAACCCGTGAGCTGAACCATGGAAACCAAGGCACGCTACGCACTCATCGGAGTGTTCACACTTGCTGTCATCGTTGGCGGTTTCGCCTTCGTGTACTGGCTCAACAGCGCTGGGGGTCTGCGGCAGTTCGCGCCCTATCGCATCCGCTTCGAGACGCCAGTGGCGGGACTGCTCAAGGGGTCGGCGGTCTTGTTCAATGGAATCCGTGTCGGGGAAGTAACGCGCCTCGACCTGAGCCCCGAGAACCCCAAGCAGGTCATCGTGAACGTCGCCATCGAGCCTGCCACCCCAGTCCGGAGCGATACGCGCGTCGAGATCGACTTCCAAGGCCTGACGGGGGCGCCCGTCATTTCTCTCACAGGCGGAAGCGCAACCGCAGCGCCGCTCACCCCGGTCGGTACGGAGCCGCCTCTCCTGATCGCCGACGCTGCGGCGACGCAGAGCCTGACACAGGCGGCGCGCGGGACACTGCGCCGCCTGGACGAGATCCTCGATGCCAACGCCGAGCCGCTGAAGAGCACGATCGGCAACCTCAACACCTTCTCGGCTGCGCTGGCGCGCAACGCCGACCGCTTGGACGGCATCGTCGCCGGTCTGGAGCGGTTCACCGGCAGCGGCGCGAAGGGACCTGTAACGACCTACGATCTGACGGTCCCACGCTCCTTCCCGCCGTTGGAGAAGATCGTGCAGGTCCAACTGGCCGTCCCCGACCCGACCGCACCGATCACGCTCGACAACCAGAAGATCCTCCCTCCGCCCACGGCTCCCGAGACAGCAGGCTTCGCCAATGCGCAGTGGAGCGACACCATCCCCAAGCTGTTTCAGGCCAAGATCGTGGAGGCCTTGGAGAACTCCAACTACCTGAGCTCCGTCAGCCGTCCCCTCGACGCGCTCGCGGCCGACTATCAGCTTCTGATCGATATCCGGACGTTCCGCCTCGCCCAGGGGGCGGGCGGAGCTGCCGAGGTCGAATTCTCGGCCAAGCTGCTGGGCGGCGGCCGCATCGTCGCGGGAAAGGTCTTCACCGCCAAGGCGACGGCAGAGGCGCCCGAGGCGCCGGCCGTCATCGCCGCCGTCAACGAGGCCTTCGGCAAGGCTGTCACGGAGCTCGTGGTCTGGACCGCCAAGGTTCTGCAGGGCGCTTCCGCTTCAAAGCGGCCCTGAGACGGGATGGGAGAGGTTGCGTGCCGCGCCTGATATCGCACCGACGATGAGGGCGTCACGGGTGCTGCGGGCTGCATCACTTGCGCTGTGTCAATGCCGCCGTGATGGCGATGGACAAAGCTGCGTTTGGCGCGACCGTGCTCCGCACGGGGCGGGCTCAAGGAGAGCACCATGTGCAAGCACATCCTCGTTGCCACCGACGGTTCTGAGCTCGCGGGGCGAGCCGTGACCACGGGGCTTGCTCTGGCCAAGGCGCTCAAGGCCAGGGTGACGGCGCTTACCGTAACCGAGCCCTGGTCGGCGATGGTGACCGGGGAGCCTGCGCTGGTGTTCCCGATCGAGGAATACGAGAAGGCCGCCGCAGAGAAAGCTGCCCGCATCCTTTCCGGTGTCAGCACTGCGGCCAAGAACGCCGGCGTTGAATGCGAGACGGTGCACGTCGATGACTTCCCGGCGGAGGGAATCATCGAGACGGCGAAGACCCGCACCTGCGACTTGATAGTGATGGCTTCGCACGGTCGCCGCGGCCTATCCAAGCTCCTGCTCGGGAGCCAGACCACTCGCGTGCTCACACTGACGGCGGCGCCCGTACTGGTTTGCCGATAACGAGCAAGTCCTGGGGCACGGCTGTCAATCCCGGGATGGCGAGACACCCGATGGTGCCAGCCATCTGTTGCGACGCTTGTACGAGCTGTGCCCAGCCCAAGGGCCGGAGCTAAGCCGCGTCAGCGAAGTGCCGGCTCATCTCGCGCGTAGCTTCCTCGATGCGAATTTGGGCTGCCACCGTTGTTGATAAATCCGCTGCTGAACTTGGCCATGACCGCGAATTCCTTCTCGTAGTCCTCGACGGCGCGCTGCCAGAAGACGACTTGGACATTGCGAATCTCTTCGGGCGATCGGCAGGCGCAGAGCTGTTGTGGCAGCCTCAGATCCTCCTTTTTGAGTCGCCGGATCACAGCGCGGGCCCCCACAAGGCGAATGCGGCCGCTGGTGTCGGGAATAAGCCGCCGTCTGCTTCAAAAGCGGCGGATCTGCGGCTCGATGATTTCTGTTGCATCGGTGGGTCCAGGCACTGACATCTGCAACCGAGGTCGGTCGGTCTATGAAGAGGGCTTCACAGGCGCGAGAGGCGCTTTGATGTACGTCAAAACGCAGCCAGACGCGGAGTGAGAGCCGGTTGCGAGCGCCGGGCCGCTTGACGCCAAGTGAGCCTTCTAGAGGAGCCTCCAGTCGATGTCTGCGATCGGGCCCACCGCTGACACAAGCGATTGCTTCCGCCGAGAGAGCGCAGGGAGCCACGCGATGCGGCGCGTTCCTATGGCGCTGGCTTCGGAGGCGGTGGGCGGGGTCCTGGCGCGGCTGCGGTCGGAGAGCTTCGATGCCGTCGATCCTATTTTGGTGACGGATGAGACCGGCCGCTATCAAGGTGTCGTCGAGCTCAAGCGGCTGCTTGCCGCGCACGATAACCTTCCGCTGGTAACGTTGCTGCGGCGCGACTGGCCGGCGGTGCCCGCAGATGAGGATCAGGAGCACGCTGTCGAGGCTGCCATCAGTGGCGGCGTTGCAGCCCTGCCCATCCTGAGAGCCGGCGAGCCCGCTGGGATCATGCTGCCAAGCGCTTTGCTCGACGTACTGGCACGGGAGCACCGTGAGGATGTGCACCGCCTCGTCGGCATTCTGCGCGAGCAAGCGGGTGCGACCCACGCGCTGGAAGACCCGCCGGTGCGTCGCGTCGCAGCCCGCCTGCCATGGCTGCTCGTCGGTCTTGCCCTGAGCACCGTGGCTACAGCAGTGATGGCCGGGTACGAGCGAACCCTCCAGGCCAATGTCGCCATTGCCTTTTTCATCCCGGCGCTCGTCTATTTGACCGACGCTGTGGGCACGCAAACCGAGGCGATCGCCGTGCGCGGGCTCTCGCTGCGCCATCGTCCGCTGGCCCGCATCCTCCTGGGTGAGATCCTTACCGGCGGCATGATTGGGCTGGCGCTCGGGCTATTCGCGTTCGTCGGAGTTGCCGTCGTGTTCGGCAGCGTGGCCATGGGTCTCGGTGTCGGCCTCTCGCTGTTTGCGGCGGGGACCGTAGCGAGCGGTCTTGGCCTGACCTTGCCGTGGCTGTTGTCTCGCCTCGGGCTCGATCCGGCGTTTGGCTCCGGTCCGGTGGCCACCATTATCCAGGACGTCCTCACCATCATCATCTATTTCACGGTCATGACATCGCTGTTTCCGGGCGGAAGCTGAGCGGGCGCGGCGATATCAGAGCGAGTTTTGGCACCGAGGAAGTGATGCGCCTTGCCACTTTCAACATCGAGAGCCTTGACCTCCCGCCCCGGGGCGAGCTGCCGTTCGAGATGCGCACGGCAGCTCTGCGGCCAGTTCTTGAGCGACTGGCGGCCGACATCCTGTGCCTGCAGGAAGTCAACGGACAGCATGTGCCGGGCGCACCGGAGCGGCGGCTGGTTGCGCTCGACATGCTGCTCGCAGGGACGCGCTACGAGGCCTATCATCGTGCAGCGACGAGTGGGGTCGATGGCCGTGGCGTAGCGAGCGTCCACAACCTCGTCACGCTGTCGCGCTTTCCGATCCGGCAGCGACGCGAGATCCGCCATCAGTACATGGCGCCGCTGCCCTATTGCTATGTCACGGGCTCCGCCAAAGGCGGCGCACCGCAGCCGATCGCCTTTGATCGGCCGCTGTTGCTCGCAGAGATCGAGCTGCCGGGCGCAAGGAGTCTCGATGTCATCAATGTGCACCTGCGTGCGCCGCGCGCGAGCGCGATCCCGGGCGAGAAGGTGGGCAGCGCCAGATGGCTTACGACGAGCGGCTGGGCGGAGGGCTATTTCATCTCCTCGCTGAAGCGCACCGCGCAGGCGCTGGAGCTGCGCCTCCTGGTTGATGAGATTCTGACCCGCGATCCCGACCGTCTGGTCGCCGCTGCTGGCGATTTCAACGCCGAGGATCATGAGACCTCGCTGCGGCTGGTGGTGGCCGGTGAGGATGACACCGGCAACAGCGGCCTTGCGCGGCGATCGCTCCTGATGCTGGACCGGGCGCTGCCCGCGGAACGCCGGTGGTCGCTGCTGCATGGCGGCCGGCGCGAGATGCTCGATCATGTTCTGGTAAGCGGCGCTCTTTACGGGCATTTCCGCCGGATCGAGGTGCTCAACGAAGGCCTTGCCGATGAGGCGGCCGTTGCGGCCGAGGCCAGAGCTCTTGCAACCTCCTACCACGCGCCGCTCGTCGCGGAGTTTGGCTGGCCCTAGGTCTGCACGGCGTCATTGGATCTCTAGCACCACGTGTCGCACCATGGCATCACCCGGCTCGGGCTCGATCCTGAACCCGAGCTCGCGTGCCATCTTGAGCATTGTCGTGTTCTCGGCCAGCACCGAGCCGTAGAGCTCACCAAGTTTCTCGGCGCGCGCATAGGCGATCAGGTGCTGCATCAGCCGCCAGCCGAGCCCGTGCCCCTTGAGGTCGGACCTGACCAGGATGGCGTACTCTCCCTTGACATAGTCGGGGTCGGCGACGAAGCGCACCACGCCCAGCAGCTCGCCCGATTCCTTGCCGACGGCGACGAACGCCATCTCACGTGCATAGTCGATCTGCGTCAGGCGGGCGAGGAAGCGGTGGGAGAGGTCGGGGCGCGCACAGAACAAGCGCAGGCGCCGGTCCTCGGGTGTCAGGCGGGCGAAGAACGCGGCATAGAGGGCCTCGTCCTCGGGGCGGATCGCGCGAATGCGGACGGCGCCCACGGGCGCCATATGCGCCTCCGTCTCCCATTCGGACGGGTAGGGGCGGATCGCCATCGGCACGCGCGGGTGGCGCGCCGGATCTTCGACCTTGACGCGGGCATCGAGCGCGATCACGCCGCTCGCGTCGGCGAGCAGCGGGTTAATGTCGAGCTCGCGGATCTCGGGGTGGCGGGCGACGAGGTAGCCGAGCCGCACCAACACCTCGGCGATCGCCCCGACATCGGCCGGCGGACGGTCGCGGTAGCCCTGCAGCAGGCGCCAGACGCGGGTCTGGCGCATCAGGTCGTGGGCGAGGTTGAGATCAAGCGGCGGCAGGGCGTGCGCCGTGTCGCGCACCACCTCGACCGCGGTGCCGCCGGCGCCGAACATCAGGAGCGGCCCGAAGGTGGCATCGACAGACATGCCGGCGATCAGCTCGATCGCCTGCGGCCGGCGGATCATCGGCTGCACGGTGAAGCCCTTGACGCGCGCCTCGGGCTTGAGCCGCGCCACGCGCTCGAGGATATCCTCGGCGGCCTGCCGGGCCTCCTCGGCATGCTCAAGCCCCAAGCGCACGCCGCCCACGTCGGACTTGTGCGAGAGGTCGTCGGACAGGACCTTGACCACGCAGGCGCCATAGTCCGCGACCCAGCGTGCGGCGAGTGTGCCGACCTCCGCGGGGCTTCCTGCCACGTCGGTAGGGACGACCGGGATGCCGTAGGCGGCGAGTAGGGTCTTGGCTTCGACCTCCGACAGCACCGAGCGGCCCGCTGCCAGCACCTGGGCGAGCGTTCGGCGCGCCGCCTCGGTGTCGAAGCCGAGATCCTCGGGCAGCGAAGGCGGCGTGCGCATCAGCTCGTCCTGGGCGCGGGCGTGGCGGGCGAGCTGCATGAAGCCGTCGATCGCCTCGCTCGGCGTGGTAAAGCTGGCGATGCCGCGTGCGGCGAACAGAGCGCGGGCGTCCCGGCTTGCTCGGTCGCCAAGCCAGTTCGTCAGCAAGGGTTTGCTGGGCTTGCCGGTCTTCTTGCGCTTCTCTATGGTGGCCAGTATTGCCTCGGCCACCGCCGTGCTGGAGGCGAGTGCCGTCGGGCAGTTCATGACCAGGATGGCATCGGACTCGGGATCATCAAGGATCGCCTCGAGGGCGCCCTGATAGCGGGCGGGATCGGCATCACCGATGATGTCGACCGGGTTGCCGCGCGACCAGGTCGGCGGCAGGACGCCATCGAGTGCCGCGATGGCCGAGCGGGAGAGATTGGCGAGACGGCCGCCGAGGTCGGTCAGGTGGTCAGTCGCCAGCACGCCGGCGCCGCCGCCGTTGGTGAGGATGGCAAGGCGCTCTCCGGTGAGCCGCGGATGCCGCGCCAGCATCTCGGCGGCGCTGAAGAGCTCGTCGAGCTCCCACACGCGCAGGACACCCGCGCGCCGGAATGCCGCCTCGTAGGCGACGTCGGCGCCGGCGAGCGCTCCGGTATGCGACAGCGCGGCCTTGGCCCCCGCCGCGCCGCGGCCGGCTTTGACGACGATGACGGGCTTGGCCCGCGCCGCCCGGCGGGCGGCCGAGAGGAACTTGGGTGCGTGGGTGACCGCCTCCATGTAGAGCAGGATGGCGCGGCTCTTGGCATCGCCCGCGAGATAGTCGAGCAAATCGCCGAAATCGACATCGGCCATGTCGCCGAGCGAGATGGCGTGCGAGAAGCCGATGCTGCGTCCGCGCGCCCAGTCAATGACCGCGGTGACTAGCGCGCCCGACTGTGACAGGAACGCTAGCTCGCCCTTGAGCGGCTGGGCATGCGAGAAGCTGGCGTTGAGCCCGAGGTCCGGCACCATCAGCCCGACACAGTTGGGTCCCTGGATGCGCAGGCAGTGCGGCCGCGCGGCGTCGAGCATCTCCTGCCTGAGCTGGTCGCGAACGCCTGCGGTGATCACCACGGCCGCGCGTGTCCCTTTGCTGCCCAGCTCATCGATCAGTCCCGGGACGGTGCCGGGCGGCGTGGCGATGACTGCCAGCTCCGGAGCGGCCGGCAAGGCGGCCAGCGTTGGATAGCAGGGCCGGCCCTCGATCTCGCGATGCTTGGGATTGACCAGCCAAACCGGCCCGGCAAAGCCGCCATGGAGGAGGTTGTGCGCCGTGATCAAGCCGACGCTCGCGTTCTGGACGCTGGCGCCGATCAGCGCCACCGACTTGGGCCCGAGCAGGTGCTCAAGATTGCGGATCGTCATGGCCGGGTGAGCCTTTCTGAAGCGGTCCTATTTGGGCTACGCGCGCTCTGTCGGACTCAGGGAGTGCGAGTGCGTCGCGGACCTTCTGCAGCGTCTCCTCGGCGCTGCCGGACGCATCGATTTCCGTCCAGGTCTCGGCGAAATCCCCGAGGTGCCAGCCGAGCTGACGCCTGACGACCTCGGGCGTAGCGTCGGACGCATCACCCCGGCGGACCGCCACACGTTTCAGCAACTTCTCCGGTGGCGCCGTGAGCCACAGGCCCTGGAAGCGGACGCCAAACTCGGTCGCGACCGCTTCGACCGTCGCCCGCTGTTCGGGCTTGGCGAACATCGCATCGACGATGACGGCGTGGCCGGTGGCTAGCACATGCCGCACCTTTTCGTAGAGCACGACGTAGATCCTATCCCTGGCAGCGCGCGTGTAGGCTTCAGGTGCGAGGCGGACGGTTGCCTCCACGCCCTGGAGCCGTTTTCGTTCCAGATCGCTTGTCAAGTGCACGGCGCCCGGCGCCGGACCAAGCTCGGGCGCTAGCCTGTGTGCCAAGGTTGACTTGCCGGTGCCGGAGAGGCCACCGACGGCAATGAGCCGCGATGGGCGCGGGGCCAGATAGGCGTTTGCCGCCTGCAAATAGTCCCGCGCTCTCTGCCGATGGCGGACGCTGGCCTCGGGGTCCTCCTGCTGGGCGCGCTCGGCCGTGACCATGGCGCGGATGGCGGCTCTGAGCCCGAGAAACAGCGGCAGGGCCGCCAGGCCATGTAAGTCCAGGTCGGCTCCGGAGCGCCACAGATAACGATTGAGCACGACGTTAGCGACGCCGCGCTGCCCGCGTTTGTCGAGGTCCATCAGCAGGAAGGCGAGGTCGTAGAGGGTATCAATGGTAGCGAGCTCCTCATCGAACTCGATGGCATCGAACAGCACCGGGCGACCGCGCCAGAGCACGATGTTATTGAGATGCAGATCGCCATGGCAGCGGCGTACCAAGCCGGCCGCCGCACGCTCGTTGAGAATGGCCCTAGCGTGCCTCAGCGCCCCGGCGGCGCGCTCGCCAAAACGTTGGACCGAGGCGGCATCGAACGTGTCTGTCAGGGTTGCGAGCGTGCGCTGGATCGAGGCCACGAGCCGCCCAACGCGCTCGGCGGCGTCTTCGCGGCGGGCGGGAGGAGCGGCCCGATGGCTCTCGAACACGACATCGGCGAGAGCGACGGCCAGATCCGACCGGATTGGCCCGGCGTCAGCGATCTGGCTCAGCAGGGCCGCCTGGTCGAAGCGGCGCATGTGCACGGCCCATTCAACGATCTCGCCGGTGCCGCCGAGTTGCAAGCGGCCATCGCGGCTCAGCGTGATCGCCGTCAGGCCGAGATAGATCTCGGGCGCCAGCCGCCGGTTGATCTCGACCTCGCGCGCGCACGCCGCCTTGCGCTTCTCAACCGTCGAGAAGTCCATGTAGGGAAAGTGCACGGCGCGCTTGATCTTCCACGCCCGTTCGCCGGCGAGAAACACGAGCGCGCCGTGCGTCTCGAACCGCTCCACCCGCTTCGGTTTGGCAGGATAGGACGCCGGATCGCTCAAGAAGGCGATGACTCGCGCCTGTTCATGACCCTGCCCTTCGGTCGGAGCGTCAGTTGCAGTTGAGCACCCCATTCCTGTGCACTCTCGGTAGGGTAACGACCCCAATCAGGTAAACGCGGACAAGCCGTTCCGTGATCCCGTCGGCCAGCCGATACTTCGCCGCTCATTGCGGTCAGTAGGTGCCCGCGGCACGGGTGGCCGGCTTTGACCTCAGTCAAGGCCATCAGGTCGCGAGCCTCAGAGGATCGGCCAACCCAGTTCTGGCTTGACACAAGGAGGTCGTGTCCGATGAAGAAGGTGGATGCCGAGAAGCAGTTGCGGCGCGTGCGGCTGGAGCTGGCGCGCGATCACGACTTCCCCAACGGTAGCAGCGAACGGGGCTACGACTTCATCGCCCCGCTCGACGCCAAGGGTCATATCGTCCTCGCGGCCTGGAAGGAGCTGAAAGACCGCTGCCGAGTACGCCGCTTCTGGGGGAACGAGGCCGACGAGGTCGGGCACATCGTGCATAAGCGGGGCGGCGTGTGGGCTTTCCACTACGACATCCATGGTGACCCGAGCCATGACGAAAGCGGCTTCCGCTTCGAGCGGCATGCCTTCCTGCCGGGCGAGTACGTGTCGATCAGAGAGCAGGATGACGTGCTGCGCACATTTCGCGTCGTCTCGGTGCGGGAGATCGACTAGGGCGTGAGACTTACCGAGCATGACCCAAATGTATGGTCCGGCCGCGCGTTGCAAGAGGGATGACAGCTCGGCTGGTAGTGCTGCGGTCTTGCATCAATGTATCAGGCCTCGAACGTGGAGCGTTTTCACCCGCTCCGGGCCACCATGGATATGCGCGCGCATTCGATCTCATTGACGGTCATGTCTGTATCGACAATTTGGGTCACCAGGTTTCGAATGCGCCGTGAAGACCGTTCCTCCATGCCTTGCTTCTTTCCTCTCGCAGACCTCGGCGGGAAAACATCAGCGACGGATCACCTGCATTTGTCTTCCGTCCAGTTCCTTTGTTCGGTCAGGGTGGCCGTTCCTTCGCCCCGGCCTGCATGTCGCTGGGGGCGCCGCGCGCAGTGCGCGGTCGAGACTGGCCGGCAGGCAACCCGCCACTTGCACCGACGCGTCCAGGCCACGTCTCGACGGCGCCGAGCACGGCCGCCAGCATGAGGTTGGCTGGGGCCATGATCGCTCTCCGTGCGCGTCTGGAATTTGCGGCCAGAGTGCAGCACGCCCCAGGCGATGCGGGCGAGCTTGCTGGCGAGCGCGATCGCGAGTTTGTTGTAGTGCAGCCGCCGCGCCGCCGCCGCGATCCAGTGGTTGAGGCCGTAACGCTCTCAGCTTTGCGGCCTGAGCAAGACGACGCGAGCCGCCTGCACGAACAAACTGCCGCAGATAGCGGTTGCCGCGTTTGGAGATGCGCCCCAAGATCGGCCGTCCTCCGGTCGAGGTCTGTTTCGGCACCAGGCCAAGCCAGGCACTGAAATCGCGGCCTTTGCCAAAGACATCTCCCTTGCCGATGCCCGCCACCGTGGCACTGGAGATGATCGGGCCGATGCCGGGCACGCTCATCAGGCGCACGGCCCCGTCGTCGGCGTGCGCGAGCTCCTCGATCTCGATGGATACGGCCGCGATGCGCTCATCGAGCCAACGCCAGTCGGTGGCGAGGTCCTCGACCACATGCACCATGGGCGGTGTGAGCCTGTCGGTCAGGGGTGAGCGCGCGCGGCAGCTCGGCACGCAATGCCCGCCAGCCCTGGCGGATGGCGATGCCACGCTCGAGCAGAAAGGCGCGGATCTGGTTGATGACGCCGGTGCGTTGCGATATCAGCCGCTCGCGCACGCGGTGCAGCGCCTGCAGGTCGAGCTGCGCGGGCGTCTTCAGCGCCACGTATCTGACGGTTGGCCGTGTCACCGCCTCGGCGATCGCTTGCGCGTCGTTGAAGTCGTTCTTCTGCTTGCGGCAGAACGGGCGGACGTACTTGGCGGCCATCAGACGCACGTCGTGGCCAAGGGCCGCAACGCGCCGGCCCAGGTGATGAGCGCCGACGCAGACCTCCATGCCGACCAGGCAGGGCGCCATGTTGGCCAAGCGAACCTTGACCTAGGCTCGCGACAAGCGCTCGCGCAGCACGATGGCGCCACGCTTGTCGAGGCCGACGAGATGGAAGGTGTTCTTACCGATATCGACGCCCAGCGTGGCGACGGCGGCGAACTCGGTTTTGGCAATGCGCTTCATGGGGTTGGCTCCTTTCTCCTGTTCCCCCTCAGCGGGGAGATGGGGAGCGCGGCCGGACCATCCCATTAACTGCCCTTCTTCTGTGGAACGTGCGGGCCAAGCCTTCCCTCGCATTTTTTGGCAAGGAGCGGTTCTTGACAGCTCTTTTTGTGCAGCGGCTAGCGCAAACCTGCGATAGATCGTTGGTCGGCCATGCAATGTTGATTCAGATCAATAGCTTAGGTCCTGCTTTCTGCTTTCTTGTACGGGCCGTCCAGTTCTGCCGGCTACGTGGCGCTCGCTCGAGCTTAAAGGGCCGGTCATGAGTTGTCCCTCCCGGTCTCAGGGCTATCCCTGTTGACCTTGGGCTGCACATCTAGGGCATTCTTGGAGCACAAAGCGAGGGGAGCCTCCGACCTGCTATCGCTCACTCATAAGCCCCGCGGACCAATCAGCGGTGCCGCCATCGCGCAAAATGCACCGGGTGCGAGTTCCGCCCGGCTGTTGCAAGGACCCGCTTGGCTGTCCGGTAAGTCCGCGATGAAGCGCCTGAGCATCCCCCGGCGGTTGGGACTCCTCATGCTTGCCTTGGCGCTGCCGCTCAATCTCATCCTCCTTGGGGCCATCTGGGCCCTCGTCAATCAGGCCAATGATACGCAACGCACGAGCCTTCTCTACGCCGCCCGATCGATCACGGCCGCAGTCGATACCAAGCTCAGCAAGTATATTATGCTGGCGGAAGCATTGGCCCGTTCACCGGCGGTGCTCGATGACAACCTCAAGGTCCTCGAGGCCGAGGCACGACGTGATTTCCCCACAGGGGGGCGTGCTTGGACGCTGGTCGACGATGTGAATGGCCAGCAGC
>JBAPMW010000430.1:0-8187 GCA_049278815.1 Hyphomicrobiaceae bacterium | reverse complement strand
ACCATGTCCACCTCGACGACCACAGCTACGGGTGAGACGAGCCATGCTGATGACAAAGCGCGAGCCGGCAACGGTCGGCGAGATCCTGGTCGAGGAGTTCATGGAGCCCATGGGGCTGACCCAGCAGGCCCTGGCCGATGCGATGGGGGTTCAGCGCAAGCACGTCAACCAGCTGTGCAAGGGCCGTCGCTCCGTGACCGCGCCGACCGCCTTGATCCTTGCGCGCGTATTCGGCAACAGCCCAGAGTTCTGGCTGAACGTGCAGCGGCGCTCCGACCTGTGGAAGGCGATGAACTCGCTCTAGGAACTTCGGGCTAATACCGGAACTGCTCGGACAAGATCCGCTCGTCGAGATTGTGGCCGGGATCGAACAGGAGCAGCAAGTCGATGCCGCTCGCCTGCTCCACCTCCACGCGTGTGACCGAGCGCGTCTCGGTGTGATCGGCGACGGCACTCACGGGGCGCTTGTCGGCCTCCAGCACGTCGAACTGGATCTTGGCCTCGTTGGGCAGGAGCGCGCCACGCCAGCGCCGCGGGCGGAAGGCGCTGATGGGCGTGAGGGCCAGGAGCGGGGCGTTGATGGGCAGGATCGGCCCGAACACCGAGAGGTTGTAAGCCGTGGAGCCGGCCGGCGTCGCCACCAGGGCGCCGTCGCACATCAGCTCCTCCAGCCGCACCTTGCCGTCGATTGAGATGCGCAGCTTGGCCGCCTGGTGCGTCTCGCGGAACAGGTGCACCTCGTTGATAGCGAGCCACATGTGCACCTTGCCGGACCGGTCGACGGCCCGCATGGCGAGCGGATGGATGGTGCTCATCTCGGCGTGGGCGAGCCGCCCCCGCAGGTCGTCGTCATGGTAGTCGTTGGTGAGAAAGCCCACCGACCCCCGATTCATGCCGTAAACCGGCACGCGGTTGTGCATATGCGCATGCAGCGTCTGAAGCATCAGGCCGTCGCCACCCAGCGCGACGATGGCATCCGCCGATTCGACGGCGACGTTGCCGTATCGCTGGACCAGCCGCCCCAGCGCCTCGCGCGCCTCCGGGGCGTCGCTGGCCACAAAGGCGATACGTTCGAAGTTTTTTGCTACAGTCGCCATAGAGGGGTAGCCCTTGGAGGGGGCCAGAGACCCCTCGCGTCCGCCGCATCGACCATACGCAACGCTGGTGGCGAGGGGTCTGACCCCCCTCTCTGACAAGGCTGGCTCAGTTGAACGAAAACGACAAGCCCGTTCTGATCTACTCGACCTACCCGTCGGCGGCCGAGGCCGAGCGCATCGGGGCCATGCTGGTGGACCGCGGCCTTGCCGCCTGTGTCAACATCCTTCCCGGCATGACGGCGATCTACATCTGGGAGGGCAAGCGCCAGCGCGACACCGAGGCCGCCATGATCGTCAAGACGCGCGCAAGCCTTGCTGGCACCGCGATTGCGGAGGCGCGCAAGCTGCACCCCTACACCAACCCTGCGTTCGTAGTGCTGCCCGTCGAAGGCGGCTCGGCGGACTTCCTGCGCTGGATCGTCGAGCAGACGGCGCAGCCGACGTGATGTGCGTGGTGAGTCGCCCCCGCAATAGGTAAAACGAAAAATCGATCGCCAAACTGAGTGGCAGTGCGCAAGTTGTGGATAATATCGTGACGCCCTGAGGCTTGGGCTCTATTTTTTTCGAGCCTCCATATGTAGCGTTGCCGTGATGTTATCGTGGCGCCGGTCGCATATGCATTATCCAGGCGCCTTGATTTTCCTTGAGCTTTCAAAACGATTCTTTAACCTGAACGAATCAGAGGGGGCTGCGTTTGTGGTGCCGCGTCGCTTGGGTATGGGCCTCGAGGGCTGTGCATGAACGCGGTTCTGTTTCGGTGCGTAGTCTGTGCATAACCCTTGAATGAGCACTGGGTGCCGCCGCTACGCACGCGGCCCGCTCAAGTGCTCCGGCATCCCAGGCCTATTCGGCCGAAACGCACAGGTCCCCCCATAGGGGGCATTATGACTCGGCATATCCTGGGGGTGCTCGGCGTGCTCGCCGCGCTCGTCCTTCTCCTCGTCTCGATGATGATGAACTACCAGTTCGGCTCCAGCCTCGGCAAGACGGCGACCGACAAGCACATCTACGGCATGGCGTCGGCCGCGGCGGACTGCTTCAAGGCGCTGGCGCCGTTCTTCTTCTTTGCCGCGCTGCGCAGCCGGGTGTGGTCGCAGGCGGTTGCCGCCGCCCTGGTCTGGACGGTCGTGACGGTCTACGCCTTCACATCGGCCATCGGCCATGCCGCGCTCAACCGCTTCGACACCAGCGGCCAGCGCGTCGTGGCCAGCGCCAGCTACAAGGATACGCGCGCCGAGCTGCAGCGCGCCGAGGAGCAGCTGAAGTGGATTCCCCCGCATCGGCCGCCGGCCACGGTCGAGGCCGAGATCAACGTGCTCAAGGCGCAGCGCACCTGGATGACCACCACGGAGTGCACCGACGCCACCATCAGGGCGAGCCGCGAGTTCTGCCAGCAGTACTTCAAGCTCGCGGCGGAGCTCGCCTCGGGGCACGAGGCCCAGAAGCACCAGGTCAAGATCGCCGAGCTCAGCGCCCAGGCCGGCAAGGCCACCGGCGCCGCGGTGCTGGGCATGGCCGACCCGCAGGCGAGCGTCATCGCGCGCTTGACGGGGCTGGAGCTTGAGACGGTGCAGACCGGGCTGATGCTGTTCGTCGCCCTGCTGATCGAGATCGGTTCCGGCTTCGGCATGTACGTGGCCTTCGCCTACTGGCGTCCGAACCAGAGCCTGCACGGCGAGCCGGCGCCGCGGAGCAGGACCGTGGAGGTCCTGCCGGTACGGAAGGAGGAGAAGGCCGGGACGGAGGAGAGGAAGCCGGAGACCCAGTCCGCCGACAAGGCCGATCCGATCTGGACCGCGGAGCCGACCACCGTCTCGGCAGACGCGAAGGGCGGGCCGCCCGCGGTGCGGCCGTTCGGCGACAACGACAACCAGACCGCAACGAAGCCGGCGATCATGCCGCCCGACGATGTCCAGCGCTTCTATCAGGAGTACGTCGATTCCGCCGACGAGAATGACTGGGTCGCCTCCATGCGGCTCTACGAGGCCTACAAGCTCTGGTGCAAAAGGACGCCCAAGATCATTGGCAACGAAACGGTCCGCCGGAGTGCTCTGGCGATGCCGAAATTCACCGAGGATTTCGATAAGCTCAAGGTCGTGAAGCACGAGATCGGCGGCGGCGTGAAGTACTTCGGCATTGCGCTCAAGCCGGATGTCGAGCGCGATCTGGAGCACAAGTCGTCGCGCAAGCGCGCCAGGACGGTCCTGACGCAAGAGCCGGCCGCGGACCAGGCCAAGCTCACCGTGGACCCGACGGCGGCAGACGATCGGCTCGCCGCGGCCGCCGGGGAGCTGCGGGCGACAGCCGATGCGATGCACGCCGCAATCGGTTCGCCGCCAGCGGCTCCGGGGAAGGCGAAAGCGGCGTAGCCGCAACCACAGGACCGTGATCGACAAAGGGCCGCGCGGGCGGCCCTTTCCTTTGCGCGCTGCGCACCCTAGATCTGCTGCCGCGGCCACGAGGGAAAGAGCAAGGGCATGCATGAGCCATCGCCGGGCGCAGACCCGATCATCTCCATCGCCAACGTCTCAAAGGTCTACCCGTCGGGTCTGTGCGCGCTGCAGCGCATCGACCTGGATATCCTCCGCGGCGAGATATTCGCGCTGCTCGGGCCCAACGGCGCCGGCAAGACCACGCTGATCGGCATTGTCTGCGGCATCGTCAACGCCAGCGCGGGGACCGTGACGGTGGATGGCCATGACATCGTCGCCGACTACCGCGCCGCCCGCTCGCTGATCGGCCTCGTGCCCCAGGAGCTGGCGACCGACGCCTTCGAATCGGTCTGGGCGACGGCGAGCTTCAGCCGCGGCTTATGGGGCAAGCCGCCCGACGCCGCGCACATCGAGAAGGTCCTGAAGGCGCTCTCCCTCTGGGACAGGAAGGACAGCAAGATCATGACGCTGTCCGGCGGCATGAAGCGCCGCGTCATGATCGCCAAGGCGCTGGCGCACGAGCCGCAGATCCTGTTCCTCGACGAGCCGACAGCCGGCGTGGACGTGGAGCTGCGCCGGGACATGTGGAGCCTGGTGCGCTCCCTGCGCGAGTCCGGCGTCACCGTCATCCTCACCACCCACTACATCGAGGAGGCCGAGGAGATGGCGGACCGCGTCGGGGTGATCAACAAGGGCGAGCTGGTCCTGGTGGAGGACAAGGCCGCGCTGATGCGCAAGCTCGGCAAGAAGCAGCTGACGCTGCAGCTGCACGGCCGGCTCGACACCGTGCCGGCGGAGCTGGCGGAGCACCGTCTCACCCTGGCCGCGGACGGCGGCGAGCTCATCTACACCTACGATACCCGGGGCGAGCGCACCGGCATCACCGCGCTGCTCGCAGACCTCCGCCGCGCCGGCATCCGCTTCCGCGATCTGAGCACGACGCAGAGCTCGCTTGAGGACATCTTCGTCAACCTGGTGAGGCAAGGTGTCAGACCCTCCGGGTCTGATACCATGACTCCAACGCGCATCGGTGCAACGGTGTCAGACCCAGAGGGTCTGACACCTGACGGAGGGCAGCGGCAATGAAGCTCCCCGTGAACCTCTATGCCGTCCGCGCCATCTACCTCTACGAGATGGCCCGCACCGGGCGCACGCTGATGCAGAGCATCCTCTCGCCCGTCATCTCCACCTCGCTCTACTTCGTGGTGTTCGGCGCCGCCATCGGCTCGCGCATTCCCGAGATCGGGGGCGTGAGCTACGGCGCCTTCATCGTGCCCGGCCTCATCATGCTGCTGCTGCTGACGCAGAGCGTCGCCAACGCCTCGTTCGGCATCTACTTTCCCAAGTTCGTCGGCACCATCTACGAGGTGCTGTCCGCGCCCGTCTCCTACATCGAGATCGTGCTGGGCTACGTCGGTGCTGCCGCGACCAAGTCGGTGATCCTGGGGCTGATCGTGCTGGCGACGGCCGGCCTGTTCGTGCCCCTGCAGATCGCGCATCCGTTCTGGATGCTGGCTTTCCTGGTGCTCACGGCGGTGTCGTTCAGCCTGTTCGGCTTCATCATCGGCATCTGGGCCGACGGCTTCGAGAAGCTGCAGGTGATCCCGCTCCTCATCATCACGCCGCTCACCTTCCTTGGCGGCACGTTCTATTCGCTGAGCGTCCTGCCGCCGTTCTGGCAGGTGGTGACCCTGTTCAATCCGCTGGTGTATCTCATCAGCGGCTTCCGCTGGAGCTTCTACGGCGTCGCCGACGTGGGCGTGGGCGTCAGCGTCGCTGCCATCCTCGCGTTCCTCGCGGCATGCCTGGCGACGGTGTGGTGGATCTTCAAGACGGGGTACCGGCTGAGGACGTAGGACGTAGGATGGGTTAGGGCCGAAGGTCCGTAACCCACCGTTCGCGATGTGCAGACGCGCCAATCGTGGGGTACGCGCTGCGCGCTAACCCACCCTACCCTCCCTCAGCCGCGCATCTCGCGCGAGATGCGGTTGGTGACGGCGGCGTGCTCGGTGGCCATGCACAGCGCCATGGCGGCCAGCTGCCGGCCCTGCCGCTCGCGCGGATCGGACGGCTGCGGATCGCCGCACTCCAGGTAGGCCGCCGTCAGGTCGCGCAGGAAGGCGTGGTTCTCGCACTGGGCCGCGATGTAGGCCCGGTCGAAGGCGTTGCCCCTGGAGGCGTTCGAGATGGTCTCCAGCGCCGACCTGGCGTCCGGCCCCAAGGGCGGCACCGGGGCGCCCAGCTCCTTGAGGCAGGAGATCACCGCCTTGGCCTCCATCAGCTCGTAGCCGGCGATCTCTCTCACATCGGGGCGGGTGGCCTTCTCCATCGCCGCCTGGGCTGCGGCGCGCGTCAGCTCGTTCCGGCTGATGGCCTGGGCGGCATACTGCTGGATCGTCCGCAAGTTCGACACATCGGGGCGCACGCCGCGGGTGCGCTGGTCGTTGGGCATGGGTTCTCTCCGTTGCTGAGAGGGCGCACGCCGGGCGCATCGCAGCCGCATGCACCCCCGATTCGCTCCCGGATGGAAGCATCGGTGCGACGCTAGAGGGGCGGGATGTAGCATTGGTTGCCGGGCAGTCCTTTGTGGGATTGTGCTTAATGACGCCGGTGGACGGGGTGCTCCTTCTCTTGCGCCTCTGCATCGGCAGATTCCCGGTGTTTCGCGCGGGCTTGACCCGATGACGGGCAGGAGCGATGGGCGTACTCTGGACACCAGGGAGAGCGCCTTTCACGGAGAGCCCTATGTTCGATGCCCGCAGCTCCTCGACATTCTCATCGGCGGCGGTCCCGGCGGTCCCCCCAGGCAGGGACGGACGACGGATGATCCTTCTGTGTTCAGGGACATGCTGGACCAGCTGGGCGACCAGGCGGCGCCGCAGCGCCACCCCCAGGGGCAGCAGGCGCCGACGGTGCGGCCAAGCGGCCCCAGCGGCGGCCCGAGTGGCGGTCCCGGCGGCGGCACAAGCCTGGAGGACCTGCTGCGCAGCATCCTGACGCAGAGCCAGCAGGGGCCGGCCCCGCAGACACCGCCCCCAGGCGGCAGCCGGCAGGCCGCGCCCCAGCCACCGCCTGGGGGTGGTCCGGAGGTCGGCAGGGAGCTGCAGGACCTGCTGCGGCAGATCCTGGAAGGCCGGGCCGGCGCCAGCGGGCAAGCGGCCCCTGGCGGCCCAGGGGCAAACGTCAGCCGGATCGCGAGCGAGGGTGGGGCCAGCCCGCAGAGCGGCGTGGGCGGACTGGCCGAGGCGCTGAAGCAGCTCCTGGCCCAGGCCACGGCCGGCGCCCGCGAAGGTGCGACCAGGATCGACGAGGCCACCGGCATCTCAAGCAAGGCAGGCGAGGCCCTGGGGCAGGCGACCGGTCAGACGCCAGAGGAGCTTGTCGCCAGGATCAGACAGCTCATCGCCGAGAATCAGCTGGCGTCGGGCGCGGCGCTGGGCGGCCTCGGCGCCCTGGTGCTCGGCACCAGGGCCGGGCGCTCGCTCGCCGCCACCGCCATCACGCTGGGCGGCCTCACGCTGGTCGGCGGCCTCGCCTACAAGGCCTACCAGAACTACCAGCAGGGCAAGCCGCCGCTCTCCGCGGAGACCGAGACCAAAGCCACGCCGCAGTCCCTGATCCCGGCTCCGGAGGGCACGGGCTTCGAGGCCGGCGCCGTCACCCACGACGCCGCCCGGCGCTACATCCGCGCCATGATCGCCGCCGCCGCCGCGGACGGCCACATCGATCAAGAGGAGCAGCGGAGAATCCTCGGCGGCTTGAAGCAGGCGGGCCTCGACGCCGCCGCGGCGCAGTTCCTGGCCGCCGAGATCACCCGCCCCGCCACCGTCGCCGAGCTGACCACCGGCCTCTCCTCGCCCGAGGAGGCGCTGCAGGTCTACACCGCCGCCCGCATCGCCGTGGACCCCGACTCCGCCGAGGAGCACGCGTTCCTGTCGGCGCTGGCCGAAGCGCTCGGCATCGACGACGCGCTGGCTGCGCAGGTGGATGCCGCCGCGCGCGGTGCTGCGAGCGGCGCCGCGGGATAGGAGGACGGCTGCGGGGCGCCGTCTGGCGCGTCTTTGGGAAAACGCAAGCCAATTCCCAAATGGCCGATGGCCAAGGCCGCGGGCGGCGACTATGCTGGTGAGATCCCACTCAGCCGCATGGAGGATACTATGGCCCAGCAGCCTTTCGAGATCCCGCAGCAGCTGCGTGAGCTGACCGAGCGCAACGTGGAGCACGCGCGCGCCGCCTACGGCCAGTTCATGGACGCCGTGGCACAAGCCATGGGCACCTGGGCCAGCGCCGCGCCCCCCAACATGATGATCACCGGCTTCAAGACCGTGCAGGACCGCGCCGTGGTGTTCGCCAAGCAGAACGGCGAAGCGTGCTTCAACTTGGCGAGCGAGCTCGCCACCGCCAAGGACCTCACCGACGTCCTCGGCATCCAGAGCCGCCACGCCCAGACCCAGATGCAGGCCTTCGCCCTGCAGGCCCAGGAGCTGTCGCGCCTCGTCATGGAGGCCGCGCAGAGCAGCATGCAGCCGAAGTCGTAGCCTGAACGGCGCCGCCCGGTGGACGACGGGGTCAGCCGCTCACTGTCTGCGCCGACCCTCGATAGACGAAACGGAGCGCGCCACAGCGTCCCCTCCCCTTGTGGGGGAGGGACAGGGTGG
>JBAPMW010000429.1:0-4891 GCA_049278815.1 Hyphomicrobiaceae bacterium | reverse complement strand
ACATGGTGGCGCCCCGTCACAACGCGACATGACGAGCCCGAGTGAAGGACCGCGCCGCTATACCGCGACGGCAAAGGCCCCTGACCGAGTTCCGAGAGTTCTTCACTCGTCCGACGCGGCGGAACCGGCGCGCTGGGTCGAAATGCCGAGAGACGCGTACGAGCTTCACTTGCCGGGGCGGTCGGCAACGTTCTCCGCAACGATCTCCGGCTGGAAGCGGAACAGCCCGGGATCGTCCGGGTCGACGGTCACGCGCACCCAGTGCATCTCCGGCGAGCCAAAGGTTTCCACACGGGTGAAGTTCGCAAATACCCGTTTGGTCTTCCCGCTGTAGAGCGGCTTGTCGATGCGGAACAGGTGAGTGTCTCCGTGCAGCAAGGCGACAGGCCGGTCGTAGCTCTCCAGCTCGTCGATGAGCAATGCCACATAGTCGCCGAACGCGGAATTCTTCGGGATCGGCGGCGCGCCGGTGCGGCCAAGAAACGGGCCGAAATAGCGACCCTTGGCAACCGGCGGCCAATAGTTCTCGAAGCCGGGATTGGCCTGGATCATCAGCACCAGGCCGCGGCTGTTGTCGGCCCTGGCCTTGGCGAAGGCGGCCTTGATCCAAGCGAGATTGGCGGCTTTGCGCTCTGCGTGCTCGCCGTCCATTTCGGGATTGCGGCCGAAATTGTCGTTGCTGCCGAGGACGTGCGCAGTCGCAAACGTCACGTCGCCGATGGACCAGCGCAGGTTCTCGACGAACTTGGCGTGCGCCGGATCGCTTGCCTGGCTATCCACCGCAATGGTCCGCTGGCCGAGGCTCTTGCCCTTCGGATAGAACGTCTTGCGCACGGTGGAGAGTGCCTGCAGCGGGTCGACTTTCACCGCTCCGAGGTGATGGCAGTCCGTCCAGTCGTTGTCGCCCGGCGTGAGGACGAAGGGGTGGCGGACGCGCTGGAACGAGGCCAGCACCCGCTTATAGCTTTCCTCAACGCAGGGCACCGACGAGCGGTCCGGGTTGCGGTTGTGCGGACGCGGATCGTTCTGGAAATCGCCGACGTGGATAACAAAGGCGAGGTCGGTCCTGTTGAGCGCCGCGATGACGCGTTCGAAGTCGGCTTCCTCCTTCTTGCTGTAGCCGGTGTCCCCGACCAGTCCGAACTGGAACGCCCGATCCTGCGCCGACGCTGGAATGACGGCGATGGCAAGTGTTGCGGCGAGTAAGCCGGCGGCCGCGCTGCGGCGTCTCCGAAATGGCATGTGTGCCCCCCCAACTACAAGAATTTCATTGTCGCACTCTTCGTAGCAAATAAGAAGCAACGATAGCATGCGCGCGCCATGCAAGGCCCGATGCAGCGCCCGGACCCGCGAGACGGGGATGCAACTGGGCGGGAGGTCAGCGGGAACTTTCGAACCGTCCACCGACCCAGGCGAGGCTCCGCGAGGGCCGCAATTCCGAGGCCCCGCCACCCCATGATGGTCGCCCCGCTGCCGCGCTAGGCAGCTTCCCTCTCCGACCGATGGAGAACCGATGGCACATCCGCGGCGGCAACGGTCGGCTGCAGCCGGCGATCGTTCCGATGGGCAAGCCAGTAGGCGCCGGCCAAGCCGGCACCGCCGACAATGTTGCCAAGTGTGACAGGCACGATGTTGCCGAGGCCGCCGGCAGGCGTGACATTGGCACCGCTCAACATGCCGACGGGAAGCAGGTACAGGTTCGCGACACAGTGCTCGAAGCCGAGCGCCACGAAAGCACCAATGGGAAAGATGATGGCTGCAACCTTGCCCTCTACGCTGTGCGCTGACACGGTGAGCCAGACCGCCAGGCACACTAGAAGTTTCGCCGATCCCGCGCGTCTCCTCGCGGCGGCCCATGACCTCGGCCTCGAGGGCGTCGTCTCCGAGCGCCTCGACGCACCCTACCGGTCCGGCAGGCGACCTGAATGGGTGAAGGTGAAGATCGAGAGCTGGCGTATCGCCAAAAAGGAGCGCTGGCGCCTGTTCGAGATGCCGCTGCCCCGTGGTCGCTGACCTCTGGTCGCGCCGGGAGCGTCGCGATCGCCTGGCGACCGCCGGGCCTCGGTCTCGACGGATGCCGATTTCGAGGCTCGCCCGCTCGCTTGCCGCTCTGACACGGCGCTGGGGCATCACTGCCACCGCATGGCAGTCGGGGTTCAATCCTTCGTTCTGGTCCCCTTCGCGGGCTTCAACTCGCCGGATGCTTCAGCCTGCTCGACGTGGCGCTCCAGCACCAGGCCGATGTACGGGCTCAGCTTCCGGTGATCGGCCGCGGCAAGCTGCTTGAGGCCCGAGGCCACGCGCTCGGAAACCCGGATATGCAAGGTCACGATCTGCTTCTCCATGCGCGTAGCGTTAGCCGACACGGAGACTAGCGCACGTAGATGATTGTAGATTATAGTAGACGTATCGCGACGCCCCCGGGGCGGTACGCCGAGGTGCTCGCGGTGGTGCAGTTGCGCTATGGAGGGAGCCCGATGTCCGTTGCCGACAAGATCGCCGCTCTGTTCGTCGCCTTGACGCGAGAGGAGGTAGACGCCATGCCGCCAGCCCAGCGCGAGCGCTTCGCCCAGCTGTGCGAGCATTGGGCCAACTTCGCCAAGTTGCGGCCCCAGTCGTCCCCGGGGAAAGCGGGGATCCTGGTTGAGCTGCGTGGCGGCCGGCAGTCATGAAGCGAGAAACGGCCGCGGTTGTTCCCGGGTGAGTTTTCGGGACGTGACGTTCAAGCTGCCTCACGTTCCTGGGCTTTCGCCCTCAACCCCGCGAGCGGAGCGATGCCGTGACGGGCCGGCTGTCCCGGATCGGGTCAACTCGTAGCCGAATGCGGGGCCGCACCCATTGCGCCCGTCACTCCGGCCCGCCTGCGGGCATTCCCGCGCTGGCGATTTCCACGGCATGACGCACCCGAGGGTATTCGCTGAGCACAAATGGCGCCGCGCACGGCCTAGTTTTATGGAGGAAGATTGTGAGCACAGCCTGTGGTACCCGGATGACCTAGCGGAGCAAGATGGACGCAGCTAGGTCTTTGTCCAGAGTGAGACGACGCTGCTCACGTTCCTCACTGGCCGCATGTCCGGATCGAGCTTCCGAGCAACTCGAGACCTCCAGACACGAGCACTGGTGGACAGTGCGTTTGCCCTCTACCCCATCTGCCATACGTGAGCGTTGGCGCCGCGCGCCTCAACCGCCTGACTGTTCGAACTGGCGCTGCTCCAACAAGAGCAAACACAAAACATCGACATTCGCCTACCTGCTGCCCTGACAGACTCGCGCGTCGCCGGATGACATGTGCTCAAAAAATGAGCACACCGAAGAACTGCGTACACGGGGCTTTTCAACGGCCCTTCGTGTGGTTATGATCGCCATGGGGCCCGGGCGCGTATACATGCCGAGAGCGGAGAGATGGCGCCGCTGCTGCAGCCTGCCGATTGCTGCGTTCTTCTTGTCGATCCACGCGCGCGCCATCTCGGCCGACTCGCCCAGGCACGCCACACGGAGCTGAGACAATGCCTCAATCTCACGCTGGACGCGGCGGCCGCTGGTACGGTTCCGACTCACTTTGCGTTCGCCGGTCCTCGATCCGCTCCGCATGATTGGATTGCGGCACCACGTTCACTTGCGCCGTCGCAGGTCCACGCGCGCGGCACGGTGGCATCGTGCTGGTCAGGCTCTGGCCTTCACGGGGCCCTCGCCGCCCAGCCCCGGAGCTCATTGATTTTGGCGGGGTTTTGGCTTGAGACCACCGTGACGTTCCTCGCCCTCCCGGCCCTTGCCAGCGGCTTCGAGGTTTTCGTCCTGATGGATGCCACGCCGGCTTCCGCCGATACGTCAGCCCGGCCGGCAGCAGACCGCCTTCTGCAGGCTGGCGCCGTGCCCATCACGACGCGCCAGCTGATCGCCGAGTGGATCGAAGCGAGTTCGGAGGGCACCGTGCGCTCGGCGCTCTCTCGTCTGGTCCCGGCTGACGACCAAGACCTGAGGGCGGAGACCAACGACAATATCGGTGCGACACACAGCGACCCGGGAGTAGGTAGCGCCACCTGAGCAATATGCTGTCCCGGCGATCGCAGAAGATATTGCTCGCAAACACCGATCAAGGAGGAAACGGATACAACACACAGACTGCTCCGGCGCTGCCAACATCTGTCTCATGCGAATGCGCAATCTACGCGTAAGGAGTCGCTCATGCCGCAGAACCGCCTGTGTCCCGCTTGGCCGAAGCCGCTGCAGGATTATGAGTACCTGCGCACTGCAGCGATGAACGACTGGGCGTGGGAGTACCTACGCCGCAACTTCGATTACCAGGCTGACGCGCGCCTCCACTACCGCCGAGGCATTGTCCGGCGTCCGCTCGCCGCGGGAGCGGTTCTCACGAGGATGCGGGCTCGCCACCTTCGTGCCGAGGCGTGGGGCCTCTGTTGCTTTCGCCGACCCCAG
Organism: Hyphomicrobiaceae bacterium; assembly: GCA_049278815.1. GTDB lineage: Bacteria > Pseudomonadota > Alphaproteobacteria > Rhizobiales > Hyphomicrobiaceae > AWTP1-13. Next base: position 454 of record JBAPMW010000429.1, on the reverse strand, counting down.
GCTCCCAGCTGAACGAGCCCATCCGGTCTGGCTCCCTGAGACCGGCGCAGCGCGCCTGCACTTTACCGCCCAGCACATTGGCGAAGGGGCTGGTGACCGCCTCGGGCTCCGCATTTCAGCCTTCGCCAATGTCGAGCACGTTCTCTTTGACGCGGCAGGTCGCCAGCATGCCGTCCTGCGCTCGGGAGCCCGCTCCGTGCAATTCGTCATCACAGGCGCAAACGCCATCTTGGCGCCTGTCGCGCTCAGCATCGTGCTCCGGCGGTGCCGCGACATCGGCTGCACTGTCAAAGAGCTCACGGAACTCAAGGTCATGCTGTCTGCAAAGCCCAGCAAGGCCGGCGTACCGCCACCCTGGACCGCGGAGACCATGAGGCTGCGAGATGCCCTGATCGCGCTCGACGGTCACCGCGCAGGCGCCACACTGCGCGAGATCGCGATCGTGATCTACGGC
>JBAPMW010000428.1:0-12277 GCA_049278815.1 Hyphomicrobiaceae bacterium | reverse complement strand
GGGGACACCTGTCCGGCGATGAGGTGAAGCAGCTTGCCCGAGCCGAGCGCGATATCGGCGATGCCCTTGACGCGCTGTCGGACCAAGTCCTGGCACAGGCCAAGCACCATGCGCAGCGCGTGGGCGTCTCCGATGTCAAAGTCCAGGCGGGACAGGGCGATCCGGCGGAAATGATCATAGAGACGGCGCGACAGCAGCAGGTGGACGCCATCGTCATGGGCCGGCGTGGCCGCGGGCGCCTGGCCGGATTGCTCCTTGGGAGCGTGTCGCAAAAGGTGGCACGCCTCGCCCCTTCTGTCGTGATCCTGGTCCCTTGAGCCGCGCTGACGCAGCGCTAGGTTCGACCCGAGGCGGGCCCAACCACAACCATACGGTCATCCAGCTCCTTCACGCCGGCCACGCCGCGCGCCGCCGCAGCCAGCCGCTGGTGCAAGCCGGCATCCGCCGTCGCTCCGCGCAACTCTATCGTCCCGTTGCGTACCACGACGTTCACCGAGCGCCAGCCGTCCTTTGGCACCTGGGCCAAGGCGTCGAGCACGCGCTGGCGCAGGGCGCGGTCTTCGGCGCTGGCCGCCGGCATGTCCTCGGCCAGCCGAGCGAGCCCGCGCAAGAGGTCGGCCCGGCTGACGATGCCCGTCACCTTCCCGCCCCTGACCACCGGCACCCGTTTGATGCGATGGCGCTGCAGGATGTCCGCAACCTCCTGGACCGGCGTGTCCTCGCTCACCGTAACCACGGGACGGGTCATGACCTGCCCTACGGTCGCAAGGTGCGCCAGTCGCGGCCCATCCGCGGGTTTCACCGAGCCGAGCACGAGCTCCAGCCACCGGCGCCGCTGCGCGCTCGCTTCCCGACGCAGCAAGTCGCTTTCGGTAACCATGCCGACCAGGTCACCGTTCTCATCCACCACCGGCAGGCCGCTGATGCGATGCTGGAGCATCAAGCGTGCCGCCTCTTCCACGGGGGCATCTGCACGAATGCTTGCCGCCCCGAATGTCATGACGTCGGCTGCCTGCATTTTTGCCTCCTTGGTCGCGGCCAGTGAACACGGGCAGGCCCGCCAGCAAGCAAAGAGGGCCAGCGGCCCTGACGGGATTGAGCGTTGCCCAGAATTGAGCGCAATCCGGCGCACGCCTTGACGCAGCGCAACCCCTTGGCCGCTGAACGTCCTAAACGAAGGGCTCGTTTCCGGCGTCATGGCCGCACCATCACCCCGGACTTTGAGGCTGCCAGCGAGCAACATGGCCATCGTCACCTTCACCATGAATCCCGCGATCGACGTGTCGGCCGCAGTAGCGCGCGTGATGCCGAGGCACAAGCTGCGCTGCACATCGGCGCGGCGCGATCCGGGTGGCGGTGGCATCAACGTCGCCCGCGTCGTCGCCAGGCTCGGCAGCGATGTCCGTGCCGTCTACCCGGTCGGCGGTCCGATCGGCGATCTCTTAAGGCGGCTCGTGGATGCAGAGGCCGTCGCCAGCCAGACAATTCCTCTGTCGCAGGACACGCGTGAGAGCTTCACCGTCGGCGAGGAGGAGACCGGCAAGCAATACCGGTTCGTGCTGCCCGGCCCCGAGCTTACGAGCGACGAATGCGGTCAATGCCTTGCGGCTGTCGCACAGATCCGCCCCGCGCCCACGTTCTTCGTCGCCAGCGGCAGCATGCCGACAGGCGTTCCGGATGACTTCCTCGCTCGGGTGGCACGGACGGCCAAGGCGGTCGGAGCAAAGGTGGTGGTCGACACGTCAGGGCCGGCCCTGGCCGCGGCCCTTGACGAGGGCGTATTCCTCATCAAACCCAACCTGCGCGAGCTGCAGGAGCTGGTAGGCTCTCCGCTCGATGGACGGGAGCAGCAGCTCGCAGCGGCCCGAAGCCTCATCGAGAAGCGGACTGCCGAGGTGGTTGCACTGACGCTCGGCCACCTTGGTGCACTGCTGGTGACGCAGCGCCAGGCTTTCTACGCGCCGGCGTTGCCGTTGAAGCCCGCGAGCGTGGTCGGTGCCGGCGACAGCTTCCTCGGCGCGATGGTGTGGAGCCTGGACGCGGGACTCGGCATCGAGGAGGCCTTCCGTCACGGTGTCGCCGGCGGATCGGCGGCCCTGCTCTCCCGCGGCACGGGGTTGTGCAAGGCGGACGACGTACGGCGCCTCTCCCCGCAGGTCCACTTGCAGCAGCTTTGAGAGGAGGAAGCACACCATGCCAGCGCTCATCGACTCGCTGCGCCGCGATCACGCCAACATGGAGCTCCTGCTCAACATCCTCGAACAGGAGATCGCCGTTTTCGATCGTTCCGACAGGCCAGACTTCGATATCATCGAGGGCATCGTCGACTATTTCCGCTGCTACCCCGCGCAGTGCCATCATCCGAAGGAGGACCTCCTGTTCGCGAAGCTCAAGGCGCGCGATCCTGAAGGCACCGCGGGGATCATCGACATCGAGGCCGAGCACGGCCACGCCGCCCGGCGGCTCGAGCGTTTCGCCCGGCTCGTTGATGACGTCCTCGACAACCAGCAGATCGCACGCGGCGTCCTCGACGCAGCCGTCAGCGAGTTCGTCGAGCACGAACGGCGCCATATGGAGCTTGAGGAGCGTGAGCTGCTGCCCAACGCACTCGCGAGCCTCCATGCAGAGGACTGGACCGACCTGGACGCCCGACTGGCCGACACCAGGGACCCGCTGTTCAACCGCGAGGCCGAAGCCAGCTTCGAGCAGCTCAAGCAGCGCATCGCGCGTTGGGAACGCGAGAACCAAGCCGATCGGGCGGTGCGGCTCAGCCAGGGGCGGTGAAAGGTGCGCTGCCTGCCTCGGGATACAGGCCGCCCTCCAACGCCGGCATGCATCAATTTGATCAGGCGATCCACTAAGCTCGACCGCGCCGCTCATTTCGTGCCGATTTCAATCGGCGATGATCGCGGCGTCCTTGGGCTCCAGCTCGCGCTGGCGGCGTACCCGATAAGTCCCCTCCCGCAATGTAATGGGCGCGTGCTCGTCGTGCCGCACCACAGCCGCGCCGCCGGCGACCTTGACGTGCCCGATGTAGAGATCCGAAGGCATGTCGCGCGCAAGAGCATCATCGCGGAACATGATTGCGCGATCGATGATAGCGTGGCGGTGGCCGGACAGCTCGCCTTCCGCGAGCACGAGGGCGCCTCCGGTATCAGGCGCGATGATCGTACCAGAAGGCTCCACGTCTCTGACCCGCTCGATCAGCAGGTCGCCCTGCGCGTACATCTCGGTCATGGTGTGCCTCGTTGAATTAGCCAGACCCCGAGCCTGCCAGCCTTGCCGCTCGGATTCTTGAGTAGCTTCCCCCTAAGCCTCTCCGTCGCCTTGACCTGGATCAATGTGCTGAAGATCGTCCCCTTTCCGGCGGGCGCCGTCGCATCGATCATCGACACGTCCCTACACCTGCGCCCAGGCCCCGATATCGACCTGCTCATCCGCGAGGTCGGGTTCGCGGCAATGCGCCAGCACGAAGGCGCGGGCCGCATCGCGCAGCCGGACCGCGGCCGCGAAGTCGCCACCGTCGGGCCTGATCGGTGCGCCGATGTCGACGCTGATCTCGCCGCGCCGCGGCCGCCATTGTCCGCCGCGCAGAATCGACCGCGTCCCGCGGATGGCGACGGGAACGACCGGCACACCGGCCTGGGCCGCGGCCAGGAACGCCCCCAGCCGGAAGCCGAGAAGGCCCGGCATGCGCACAAGGGTTCCCTCGGGAAAGGAGACGATGCGCTCGCCGGCCCTTGCTGCGGCGACCGTGACCTCGGTATCCTCGACTCCGGCCTTTGGGTCCAGGCGATGTACGAACAGGGTGCCGATGCGGCGCAGGAACGGGCCTGCCACGGCCTGCCCAGCAAGCTCGCCCTTGGCGACGAAGGAGAGCTCGCCGGGGATAGCAGCCGATAGCGCGGCGCCATCCAAATAGCTCGAGTGATTGACGACCACGATGACGGCCCGATCCGGCACCTCGGCCTGCGCCGAGATCTTGATCGGCGTGCCGGTGAGCCTGAACAGGGTGCGCGCTGCCGTGCCAATGACGGCATGCCGCATAGGCCGGCGCGGCAACAGCACAACCAGCGGCCATGTCAGCGCGGCAATGGCGCCGACGACAAGCCACCAGTAGGCCGCATAGGCCATGGTGCCGAACGTACGTGCCGCCCTCTGGCAGCGCTTGGCGAGCCCTCCCGCCTCCAGCCGGAGGAGCTGCCACCACAGCGCCCGGTGCGGCCGGCCAAGGACGCCGCCTTCATAGAGCGCCCGCGCCGCCGAGCGGCGGATCTTGCCGCTTGAGGTCTTGGGCACCGTGTGCGGCGGCGCCAGCAGGATCTCGTCCGGCTGCAGATCGAGGAGGGAGGTTGACGCTTCGGAGATCTTGCGTTGCAGCTCGGCCAGCTCACCGGGGTCGGTCAGGCGCGTCTCGGCCAGCACGATCAGCCGCTCGGTACCGGTGCGCGGATCCGCACTGGGGAAGGCCGCCACGCAGCCGCGCCGCACGCCGGCGATGCCGCCCACGAACTCCTCAAGCTCATGCGGATAGATATTGCGCCCGGCGCGCTTGATCATGTCCTTGGTGCGGCCGGTGATGTACACGTCCCCTTCGGCCACGTAGGCGAGATCGCCACTCTCCAGCCACTCTCCGTCGAACAGGCCACGGGTCTTCTCCGCGTTGCGGAAATACCCCTTCGTTGCCGACGGGCCCTTGAACTGCAGGCGCCCTTCGTGGCGCTCGGGCAGCTCGTGGCCCCCCTCGTCCACGATCCTGACCTCGTGGCGCGGCAGCGGCCGTCCGCAGGCGACGAGCTCGATGGCCGTCCTGTCATCCGGCGCCGCCCGCTGCGCGATGCCGTCGCGGGCGAGCGCGGTGCGCATGACACGGTCGATGATGGGCGTCCGCCCGACCGGCGGAAAGGCGAGGCCCACGGAACACTCCGCCAGTCCGTAGACCGGCGCCATGGCCCCGGCGCGAAAGCCGTGAGGTGCGAACCGCTCGGCGAAGCGGGCGATGGTCGCCGGGCTGACGGGGTCCGCGCCATTCACGACCATCCGCAGCGTGGAGAGATCGAGCCCTGCAATGTCGTCGTCGCGCACGTTCTTGAGGCAGAGCTCGAAGGCGAAGTTGGGTGCTGCCGAGAGCGTGGCATGGTGCCGGTGGATCGCCCGCAGCCACCGCGCCGGATCGGCAAGGAAGGCGAGCGGCGGCATGATGATGGTTGGCGCACCGTAGTAGAGGCAGCCGAGCCAGGCGCCGATCAGCCCCATGTCGTGATAGAGGGGGAGCCAGCTCACAAACACATCGTTGCAGCTCGCCTCGATCGCCTCGCCCATGGCGCGGATATTGGCCAGCAGATTGGCATGCGACAGCACAACGCCCTTGGGGTCGCCGGTGCTGCCCGAGGTATATTGAATGAGAGCCGTTGTGTCCCGGTCTGCCGGCATCGCCGAGGCAAGTACGCCATACTTGCCCAGCTCTGCCGCGGTCACCACCTGCTCAAGGCTTTCCACGAGGCCGCCGAGGAGTCCGCCGACCCGCCGGATGTCCTCGTCGGTCACGAGAAGGCGCGCTTCCGCGTTGCTCAGGATGCCGGCCTGACGCCGGAGATGGTCCTCGACCTGGGCACGCCGGAACGGCGGGTAGATCGGGACGGGGATCGCGCCTGCGAGCAGGATGCCAAAGAAGGTAAAGAAGAACGCCGCCTCCGTCGGCAGCATGATCGCCACCCGGTCGCCACGGCCAACGCCCTGCCTCAGGAGCCCGTGTGCGATGGCCCGTGCGTTGCGGTCGAGGTCGCCGTAGGTGATGCCCGTGTGAGCGTCATCGCTGCGCCAAAGCAGGATGTGGGGTCGGGAAGCATTGGCCTTGACGTGGGCGGCCAGCACATCGATCAGCGTCGCCGCCGTTGCGGGTTCCATGACCGCGGGTAGTTCCACACGCCCGATCGCCTCCATGGCCGGCGGAGGAACCGTGGGCGATGCAGCGAGCACGCCCGCAAGCAGATCTCTCGGGCAGCGCGCGTCGCCAATGAGGCTGTCGGGCAGGCGGACCTTGAACTGCCGATCGAGACGCAGAAGCAGCTCCGCACGACCGAGACTGTCGAGACCCGCGTCTCGATCGAGATCGCTGTCGAGATCGAGTCTCAGCGTATGGCCCCTGTGAGGGTGAAGCTCGACCGCCAGCTCGCGCACGATGTCGATGACGCGGGCCGAGATCGCGTCTTCCCGCACAGATGCTATTGCAGTCTGCTCCTTGGCGGAGCTCATGGCGACAAGCGCTCCCGCTGGCAAGATCGGCAAGGCCCTGGCATGTCAGCACCCGAGCTGCACGAGGGTCAATTAAACCGCCGATCAGCGGTCCTGATTGATCAACGTCAAAGCCCGTGACAGGCGAGAGGCCAGTCTGGCTTGGCGCGTACCAGCCCGCCCAACGGATGCGGGCGAGGCGCATAGCGCGGCAACGGCGTACCGACGTGATCAGTCTGTTCCTCGCGGGCGACGTCATGACCGGGCGGGGCATCGATCAGGTGCTCCCGCATCCGGGTGACCCCCGGCTTTACGAGAGCTACGTCAAGTCTGCATACGGCTACGTGGAGCTCGCCGAGCGCGCCAACGGCCCGATCGCGAGGCCGCTGGCCTTCGGCGAGATCTGGGGCGATGCCTTGGTCGAGCTCGAGCACAGGAGGCCGGAAGCCCGCATTGTCAATCTCGAGACCGCTGTCACGCAAAGCACAGAGCCGGAGCCGAAGGGCATCAACTACAAGATGAACACGGCCAATGTGGACGCGATCACCGCGGCCGGCATCGACTGCTGCGTTCTGGCCAACAACCACGTGCTCGATTGGGGTCCCGCTGGCCTAGTTGAAACACTCACCACACTGGAGCAGGTGGGCGTGCGCTGCGCCGGCGCCGGCCGCGATCAGGCCTCTGCCGCAGCCCCTGCAATCATTCCCGCCGCTGGAGAAGCGCGTCTTCTCGTCTATGCCCTCGCTTCACCCACGAGCGGGGTGCCCGCCGCCTGGGCCGCCACTGCGCACAGACCCGGCGTTAACCTCCTTCCAAGCATCTCGGAAGCCTGCGCACGGGTCATTGCCGACGGGATCCACGCTGCCAAGCGGCCGGGTGACATTGTTGTCCTGTCGATCCATTGGGGTCCCAATTGGGGCTATGACATCTCCGACGAGCAGGTTGCCTTTGCGCATCGTCTCATCGACAGCGGCGCAGCCGATGTGATCTACGGCCACTCCTCGCATCACGCCAAGGCCATCGAGGTCTATCGGCAGAAGCTCATTCTCTATGGCTGTGGAGACTTCATCGACGACTACGAGGGCATCAGCGGCTACGAGGAGTTCCGCGACGATCTGGTGCTCATGTACTTCCCGGTCGTACGGGCCGGGGACGGCACGCTTGCCGGCCTCGACATGGTGCCGCTGCAGATCCGCAATATGCGTCTCCACCGTGCATCGCCCGCCGACGCGGCCTGGCTCGCCGGTACATTGAACCGGGAGGGTGGCAGATTTGGACCGCACATTCGGATCGGCCCCGACCAGATGTTGAAGCTAGTTCAGGCTTGAGGCGCGCAAATGCAGCCATCATCGCCTCACCTACGAATCGACATCATCGGCCACAGAGCCGCCCGAACGATTCCTGGACTATTCCGTGAGAGAGTCACCAGGAGCCCGGACGCGATTGCATACCGCGAATGGGACGCCGCGGTCCGCCGGTGGCAGGACTACAGCTGGCGCGACATGGCGAAGCTCGTTCGGCGCTACCAGGCGGCTCTCAGCGGAGCGGCCCTGGAGGAGGGCGATCGGGTTGCCATCCAGCTGCCGAACTCCACCGACTGGGTGGCTTTCGACATTGCGGCGATGGCCTCGGGCCTCATTACGGTACCAATCTACTCCCACGACAGCCTCAGCAACGCGGCGCACATCCTGGCCAACTCTGGCGCACGGCTCCTGGTGCTGGATACCTGGGAGCAGTGGGCCGTTCTGGCGCCTTGGTCCTCCAGCTTTCCGGCGCTGAGACACGTGTGGGTCCGCCAAACGGGCATCGCAAATGCACCCGAGGCATCCGCCGGTCCGGCCGTGACCCCGCTGGCAGATGCCCTCTCATCCAGCACCGAAGCGATCCGCGAGCCGGAGCTGGCGGCCGATGCGACGGCGACGCTGATCTACACCTCCGGCACGACCGGACCGCCAAAGGGCGTCATGCTGTCCCACTTCGCCACCCTTTGGAACTGCGAGGCGGCAACCAGGTTCATCGCGCCCCTGCCCAGCGACGTGTTCCTGTCGTTCCTGCCGCTGGCGCACGCGTTCGAGCGGACGGTTGGCTACTACCTGCCCATGATGGGAGGCGCGACCATCGCGTATGCGCGATCGGTCGACACCCTGCGCGAGGACCTCGGCATCATCCGCCCGACGGTTCTCCTGGCGGTGCCGCGCATCTACGAGCGCATTGAGGAGAGAATTCGCCAGGAGAGCGATCGGAACTCGTTCAAACGCGCCCTGGTGCGGCTGACGGCGGAGATCGGCTGGCAGCACCACGAAGCGCGGCGGCACCGTGGACCAGCGCCCGGCTTGGTCCGGCGCCTGCTGTGGCCACTTCTCGACAGGTTCGTCGCGCGGCGCCTGCTTGGCGCCCTCGGAGGCAGGCTGCGGGTGGCCGCCAGCGGCGGCGCGTCGCTGCCGCCGGACACCGCCCGCTTCCTGGTCGGCCTGGGTCTGCCGCTTGTCGAAGGGTATGGCCTCACCGAGGCGGCGCCCGTCGTCACCGCGACGAGGCTCAATGAGATCGTTCCGGGCTCCGTTGGCCAGCCTCTCCATGGCCTCAACATCAAGCTCGGTCTCCAGGACGAGCTGCTCGTTCGGACGCCATCGGTCATGAAAGGCTATTGGCAGGATGAGATGGCGACCGCCGCTGCGATCGATAGAGATGGTTGGCTGAGGACCGGCGACGTTGCCGAAATTCACGACGGCTGCGTGTTCATCAAGGGACGGCTCGGCGAGCGGCTTGCCCTGGCGACCGGCGAGAAGGTGATGGCGAGCGCAATCGAAGCCGCGATCCGCCGCGATCCCCTGTTCGATCAGGCCTGCGTCGTCGGAGAGGGCCGGTCGTGTCTCGCGGCGGTCATCGCGCTCAACCCAAGACGCTGGACGTCTGCGGCATCCGAGCTTGGGGCCGATCCACAGTCTCCCAACACGGCCAGCGCAGCTATCCTTCGCCGAATCAGCCGTTTGCTTGGCGACTTGCCAAGGCATGCGCAGGTGCGCGCCGTCCATCTCGTCCTGGAGCCGTGGACCGTTCAGGCGGGCCTGCTGACGCCGACGCTCAAGATCAAACGCCAGGCCGTCGAGGCGAGATATGCCAGCGAGATCGAGGCGCTGTATGCGACCCTCAAAGGGGCTCACAAGGGTCTTGCCGCTGGTCGCGAGTCCTTAGCACACGAGTCGCCGGATGATGCGCGCCGGCTTGATGCGGCCGAGCCCTAGCCCATGTCGAATCCGCGCACGACCGCCGGTGAAGCGAGCCGCCTGGGGCTCGCTTCGTGGTGCCTCTACGATTGGGCCAACTCGGCCTTTCCCACGATCGTCACGACCTTCGTCTTTTCCGTCTATTTCACCCGCGCGGTCGCGGACAACCCGGTCGATGGCGCGGTTCAGTGGAGCCACAGTGTCACCGCCGCCGCGCTGGCCGTGGTGCTGGGTGCTCCGGCGCTGGGCGCGATCGCGGATGGCCTCGGCCGCCGCAAGCCCTGGCTGCTCGCCTTCACCGTTCTGACGGTCGTTGCCACGCTGGCGCTATGGCTGGTCAGGCCTTCGCCGTCCCATGTGCTGGCGGGCCAGGTGCTCTACGCCGCCGCAGCGACATTCTATGGGTTCGCCATGGTCTTCTACGATTCCATGCTGCGCAGCATCGCCCCGCCCGGATACATTGGCCGCATGTCCGGCTGGGGCTGGGCACTCGGCTATGGCGGCGGCCTAGCGTCTCTCGTCATTGCACTTGTCCTGCTCGTTAACGCCGATCCGCCGCCGTTCGGGCTGGACCGCGAGGCCTACGAGCACGTCCGTGCCACCAGCGTCCTCGCTGCCGTGTGGTTCGGCTTGTTCGCGATCCCGCTGTTCCTGTTCACGCCGGACCGCCCCCCGACCGGCAAATCCATCCGTGATGCCATGCAGACGGGCCTGCGCAGTCTCACCACCACCATGCGGCAGCTGCTGGCCAATCGTGCCATCGCCCGCTTCCTGCTGGCCCACATGTTCTACACGAACGGGCTCAACACCCTGTTTGCCTTCGGCGGCATCTATGCCGCCGGGACCTTCCAGATGAGCTTCACGGAAGTCCTCACCTTCGGCATCGCGCTCAACGTCACGGCGGGCCTCGGCGCGGCAGGCTTTGCCTGGGTCGACGACCTCATAGGATCGAAGAAGACCGTGCTCATTGCTTTGGTTGCCCTGAGCGCGCTGGGCCTGGCATTGGTCCTGGTCGAGGCTAAACCGCTCTTTTTCGTCCTGGGCTGCCTGCTCGGCATCTTCGTGGGACCGGCGCAGGCAGCCGGACGGGCGCTGATGGCGCGTCTGGCGCCGAAGGAGCTGGAGACGGAGGCCTTCGGCCTCTACGAGCTCGCCGGCAAGGTGACAGTGTTTCTCGGCCCGCTCCTTTTGGGGTTCGCGACCGACCTCTTCCGCTCCCAGCGTGTCGGCATGTCCACCGTCCTCCTGTTCTTTGTGGCAGGGATCATCATCCTACTGCCTTTGAGGGAGCCCCGCTGATGGCGCTCCCCGCGGGGTCTCGAGCTTGATAATCAAGCCATCCATCCCCATCTAAAGGGCAGCAGATACGATGGTGTTCGCCGAACACCCTTTTTGATCTGCGCTTCCAATCAATCGAGCGCATTGCGCTCCGGCGTTCTGCTCCCATGAGTGGAACGGCCGCGCAGCGACGCATACAATGCACGCCGACATCGAGACACGGACCACGTCCGATCCCAAGATCAGGAAATGCCTGCTGTGCCGGAAGCCGTTTCCGAGCGCATGGGCCGGCGAGCGTGTCTGCCGCAAGTGCAAGTCGACGTCTGCATGGCGCTCGGCCTCGATCGATCGGCGGAGCATCTGGAACTAACCAAGCACCTGGCATGGTGCGGCCCCGGTGGGGTCAAGGACGCGTTCCGGCCGCTGACTAACACCACGACCCAGCCGTTTTCGAAACCGGGAGGCCGCCATACGCATGGCGGGAGAGCATCCATGAATTCCGAGCGAGACGCATCTAACCGCCGAGGTCAACCCAAGACTCGGCTCAATCACTCTGCAGGCCACAATCGCCGGCAGGGTTTGGGAGACTGGAAACAGAGACGCGACCGCTATCTTGCCCTGGCGCAGGCTGCAGCCTCGGCCGGGGATGCCGTTGAAGCCGAGAACTACTACCAGCACGCGGAGCACTATCTCCGGCTCATGCAACAGGGCGCCTAGGACCCGGCAGTCATCGTTGCTCAAGGCCCCTGGTGCGTCGCCGTCAGGGGCTCTCGCCGGCGCCCGGTGCAAGTCCCTGATTGGGCCTTGACGCAACTCAGCCGGTGCACAAGCGCGCGTGGAAGCAGCTTGATTCTTCCGCCTGCGGCCCCCATTTCAACGTGACGAGACGTGATCGCTGCGCGCCCTGCGCCGGTGAGACCACGTCCGCAGAATTCCAAGCTTCAGCTGTGCTTACCCTTGGGGGGCGTTGAGCCCCAGAAGGGCACATATCGGGCTGTTTCACTCAGTCGAAGCTGCGGCGCGATCGAGTGTCCAAAGGATCACGAGAAACACATGACGTTGTCGTCCAAGAACTGGCTTCAGGAAGATCACGACGGCTCTGACGTCGAGCGTCAAGACATCGTCGCCCTATCGGGTGTCGATGACGCAGGCCAAGACGTCGAGGCTGGCGACGACCTCGCGCGCCTGGACGGTGGCGTGAATTCCCCAGCACGGCAGCAGCCCGTGGCCGTGCAAGGGCCTGCGCGCGCCGACGGCGGCCCCGTCAGGGACGACGACAGCCCCCTCTCCCGCGATCTGATGGACCTCTACTTTCGCCAGATGGGCGACGTGGAGTTGCTCTCTCGCTCGCAGGAGGTGGCGCTGGCCAAGCGCATTGAAGCGGGCCAGCGCGCTGTCGTGGAGAGCCTGTGCGCGGTTCCCCTGTCGATCGACCGGATCGGGCTGTGGATCGGCGAGCTGCGCGAGGGTCGCCTGAGTGCCCGCAATCTCATGGACCTGTCGGCTGCCGCCGACGACCGGTTGGCGGCACTCGAGCA